>JAQYVT010000144.1 GCA_030145345.1 Desulfobacterales bacterium | reverse complement strand
GAAAATAGGAAGATGCAGGTTCGTATTGGCATCAACCTGGGAGAGGTCATTCAAGAAGGTGACCGGATATATGGTGATGGTGTCAATATCGCTGCCAGGCTGGAAGGTTTGGCCGAGCCGGGAGGTATTTGTATCTCCAAGACAGCTTTTGATCACATCGAAAGTAAGCTGCCGTATGGATATGATTTTCTCGGCGATCAAACGGTAAAAAACATTTCCAAGCCGGTAGGAGCCTATCGGGTCTTGATGGATCCGAGGGTGACGGTTGGAGGAAAGCTGGAAGAGGAAAAACTTGCACCAGTGCGGCGAATGCCAATTCTTGTTGGGGTCGTTGTTGTCCTTGTGTTGGCCGTTGCTGTGGGGATCTGGCAGTTTTACATGCGACGCCCGTCAGTAGAGCCTGCGTCTGTGGAAAAGATGGCATATCAGTTGCCTGACAAGCCTTCCATTGCTGTTCTGCCGTTTAACAACCTGAGCGGCGATCCTGAGCAGGAATATTTCAGCGATGGGCTTACTGAGGAAATAATTTCTACCCTTAGCAGGGTTCCCAAGCTCTTTGTGATCGCGCGAAACTCAACGTTTACATACAAAGGCAAGCCCGTTAAGGTTCAGCAGGTCAGTGAGGAATTAGGGGTGAGGTATGTTTTAGAGGGAAGTGTAAGAAAGTCTGGAGAAAAGATACGAATAACGGCTCAGTTGATCGACGCTATTACCGGGAACCATTTATGGGCGGAAAAGTATGATCGAAAAATAGATGACATATTTGCCATTCAAGACGAGATCACCAAAAAAATCATCACGGCCATGCAGGTAAAGCTGACGGCGGGCGAGCAAGCCCGAGCTGTTGCGAAAGGCACAAATAACCTTGAGGCCTATCTGAAGTGCTTGCAGGCGAATGAGTATATGCACCAGATTAATCCAGAGAGTAATGCTCTAGGAAAGCGATTGGCAGAGGAAGCCATTGCTTTAGACCCAGAGTATGCTTGGGCATACTATGTTCTAGGTAGAGGCCACATGATTGACGTGTGGGTTAAAGCCAGTAAATCACCAAAGGAGTCCATAGGGAAGGCCATAGAATCAGTGCAAAAGGCTATTGCCTTAGATGACACAAATGTTGATGCTCAAGGCCTTTTGGCATTCCTATATTCAATGATAAGACAGTATGACAAGTCCATTGTTCAAGCGGAGAAGGCCTTGGCCCTTAATCCCAATTCAGCTTGGGCCCATTTTGCTGTGGGTAAGACACTTTTTTTTGCTGGCAGAGCGGAGGAATCCATTCCGGAATATAAGAAAGCGCTACGTGTTAATCCTATCCCGCCGGGTAATCAACTCTGGAGTTTAGGATTGTCCTATGCCTATACGGGGCAATACGACGAGGCAATACAATGGTGTGAAAAAGCAGTCCATCAAGAGCCAAATGATCTCTTAGCCCGCATGATGATGACTGTGGTTTATAGCTTGTCAGGACAAGATGAGAAAGCTCGGACTGAAGCTGATGAAGTGATGAGGATACAACCCAAGTTTTCTCTGGAAAAATTTGAAAAGAAACTTACATACAAGAGGGAAGTTGATAGACAGCGGTTTCTTGGTGCCTTGCGCAAGGCAGGGCTGAAGTGATGGGAAACAAGCAACTTGGATTAAGGTGTTTCACGTAAGTTTTTTAGAGGTGACCTTTATAGGACCGGAGTCACGAATAGGGGATGCATCAATCGATTCCGCAGACATCATTTTCGCAATCCTGTTCAGGGAACTTAAAATCATCAATTGTTCCCACTCTTCTATCTGTGAAAAATAAATCATAAATGTTTCCTGAAGCGGCGGTGGAGCCAACGCAAGAAGATCCTTACACTTTTCAGACAGCGTAATCAGTACACGACGTTTATCCCGATTGCTGCGCCTTTTAATGATCAGATCTTTTTTTTCAAGCCTGTGAATAATATCTGTTACGGTTCCCTGGCTTAAACTGATCCTTATTGCCAGTTCTGAAACAGTCATTTCTCCATTTGACAATTCCTGGAGTATAATAAGCTGAGGACCGGTCAAACCGAATTTTTTGTCTAGGTATTTCGAGTGCAGATCAACAGCCTGTGTAATTTTCCTTAATAAGATCTGGAGTTCCCTGCAACGTATATTGTATATCTGATCCAATTTTTCTTCCTTATTAAAACTGACGAATTTTCTCATACTAGACTGACAATTATCTCAAAAGCAATAGATTTTTTACACCTTCAGAATATCAAATACGTGATCAGCTTAAGGCCATCGCAGAGGAGAGCACGCCTGTTTCATCATTGAAATCAACGAATCCAAGAGATTCGAATTTATCACGCTCAAAAAAGAAAGTTTTGTCTCCGAAAGCTGGTTTCAATTCATTAATCCAGCAGGCTTTTTCATCATATTCAGAAAAAAACGGTTTGTTCACCCAGTCAGAAGACCTGCCCTGGATAAAAGACATGGAGATGTACTTTTTTCCGTTTATTTCAGGTATTCCATCGATTTTAATCTTTCCATGAAGTGCTGACATGCTCGGTCCCCTGACGGTTCTTGCAAGACCACTCACATGACTGAACGCCTTTCTGTAAATGTCATAAGCCTTGACCAGGGGGATAGAAAAGAATCTGTGGGATCCAGTATTTCTGGGAACAAACATATAATATGGAATAATACCAAGGTTAACCTGATCCACCCACATTTTTTCCCAGATGGCAGAAGAGCAATTTACATGATTCAAGACAGGTGATTGGGACCTGATAACGGCACCGGTCTGCCGGATCCGTTTCACAGCCTCACGAAAGGCATTGGTGGACATCTCCCGGTAATGATTAATGTGCGCCATTATGGAAAGATGAATACCGGAATCGGTAACCTTCCTGAAAAGTTCCAGTATTTTTTCAGAATCCTTATCTGTCAGGTACCTGTAGGGCCAGAAAGAGAGCGATTTTGTCCCGATTCTGATGGTTCTTAGATTGGAAAAACTTGAATTCAGCAAAGCATCGATATAGATCTCCAGTCTGCCTGCATTCATAACCATGGGATCACCACCAGAGAAAAGAACATCTGTGATTTCAGGATGTCGCTTAAGGTAATCACCAGACACTTCCGCCTGTTTCAATGTCATTTTATAATCATTCATTCCGGTAAACTGCGGCCACCTGAAGCAGAAGGTACAATAGGCATGGCATGTCTGGCCCTGGGCCGGAAATACAAGCATTGTTTCCCTGTATTTATGCTGGATTCCACCGACCTTGCTTCCATCCAGTTCCGGGATATTACATTCAAGTTGACCGGCCGGGTGTGGATTAAGACCAAGCCTGATTCCTTCAACAGCCTGGTTAATGGCGGAATTGTCCGCACCGGATTTCAAAAGACCGGAGATCAGATCAAAATGTTTTCGGCTTATCAGCTTTTTATGGGGAAAATTAATGGTAAACAACGGATCATTTTCATAATTATCCCAATTTATAAGTTCATCAACCACATAATTATTGGTTTTAAAGGGTAAAATCCTGCCGACAACATCTATGTCGGAGATGGCAGTTTCACACAGAAATTTTAACTGCGGAATCTTATGATAGTTTTTGAGTGTATACGGTCTGTATTTCATAAAATCAAAATTTGTTCTCCATTTTTTTATTTGTATCCAAAGTAATTTTTATGAAATTAGCATGAATATTATTTGGAGTCAATGCTTTATTAAAAGCAGCCTTTCCCTTTTAAAGGCGTTTTACCAGACAATTAATATTTATAATAGCCAATTATACTTTCTTTCCAAACCATTGTACTGATTGAATTATCCCGCAGCAAGCTACGGAGTATCTAACTAAAGGAATACCCCGTTTAGCGCTCCAAACAGCGGGGAATTAAACCTTAAAAGAGATTAAACCAAATTCGTCTACCGACACTTTTTAACAAATCTTTACATTCACGTTACACGACCTTTACCTTGAAGCCTTAGTTTTTGTCCGGCAATGGAATCACCGGCTTTATTTTTGCCAAAAACCGGGTGTTTTGCACCCGGTAGCAAATGCAACGATTAAAGCACTCACGTGCTTTTGTCTTTTCGGCCTATGGCCAAAAATTCAAGCCACGCGTTTTACGGGTGGTCGTTGATGCCGGCGGCTCCAAGGGTCTTGTCAAGATGTCTTAAGCCTTCGATTTGCGAAAGCTTCGGATTATGATTACCTTAAAATTGCATACGTCGATTTTGTCGAAGATTCGAAGAGGCAAGATTCAATATGAAAAACAATGTTATCTATAAATATCGCCCTGTCGACAATGCAACGTCAGGGTATAGAAATGGAGGTTGACCATGAAACCCATTTATATCGCAATCACTCTTTTGCTAATGATTTTTTTCGGCTACCAGCAACTCATGAGCATGGATCATAAGAGCACGCCCATGAAGGACCGAACCGGGAACACCGCATCGGCTGTGTTTGCCGGCGGCTGCTTCTGGTGCACGGAATCGGATTTTGAGAAGGTCGACGGCGTCATCGAAGTCATTTCCGGCTACACCGGCGGCCATGTCCATCAGCCGACCTACAAACAGGTCTCTGGAGGCGGTACCGGCCACATAGAGGTCGTGAAAGTGATCTACGACCCGGCCAGGATCAGCTATGAGAAGCTGCTGGAGGTGTTCTGGCAGCACGTGGATCCCACGGATCCGGGCGGCCAGTTTGTGGACCGGGGCGACCAGTACCGGAGTGCCGTCTTCTACGCCAACGACAGTGAAAAACGCTTGGCCGAGGAATCCAAGCAGCAACTGGCGGCCTCCGGCCGTTTCAACAAACCCATCGCCACGGACATTCTCCCCCTGGCCGAATTCTATCCGGCCGAGGACTATCATCAGGACTATTACAAGAAAAACCCGATCCGATATAAATGGTACCGTTCCGGGTCGGGCCGGGATCAGTTTCTTGAAAAAACATGGACGGACCTCGAGACCGGCATGGAAAAAAACGAACCGTCCCCGGACATGAAGAAGGAGAACATGAAAAGCGAGATAAAATCCAATGAAAAAAGCACCATGGAAGGTGAATCGAATACAACGATGACCAAAACGTCCGCCGCCATGCCCCCGTATACCCGGCCCGGCGACGACGCGTTGAAGATGCGCCTGAACCCTATGCAGTACAAGGTCACACGCCGGAACGGCACCGAACCGGCCTTTAACAACGAATACTGGAACAATCACGATGCGGGCATCTATGTGGACATCGTCAGCGGAGAACCCCTGTTCAGCGCCAAGGACAAGTTCGACTCGGGTACGGGCTGGCCCAGTTTCACACGGCCTCTGGAACCGGAGAACATTGTGGAAAAAACCGACCGGACCCTGTGGTCCGAGCGGACCGAGGTTCGCAGCCGCCACGGCGACAGCCACCTGGGGCACGTGTTCGACGACGGCCCGGAACCCACAGGCCTGCGTTACTGTATCAACAGTGCGGCCCTGCGCTTTATCCCGGTAAAAAACCTGGAAAAAGAAGGCTACGGCCAGTACCGGAAGCTGTTTGAGTAGTCGGCATCTCTGAGCCCGATGACCGATTTTTTGATAATTTTAAAAGCAGCGCCAACATCAGATTATTCCTTGACAATAAACGTGCCCTGGTGTACGGATATGTCAAAATTGGAATGAATATTGACGAGTTATGCTCAGGCCATAGGGCCATCCCGACTCGGGGGTGGCCCTTTTTTTATGGAGGAATGAAAGATGAAAACGTTAAAACAGAACTCGTCGTTGTTATGTTTGATCATCATTTTAACATTCGGCATCATTTTCGTACTGGCAGGCTCCGCCTGGGCCGAATCCCCCAAGGAGATAAGAATCGGGGCCACGGTATCCATGAGCGGCAAGTTTTCCACGGAAGTGGGTCCTTTTAAACAGCTGATGGATGCGTATGCTGCGGAAATCAACAGCCAGGGCGGTATATATGTCAAAGCGGCGGGTTCAAGACTCCCCATCAGGTTCATCGTATATGATGACAAGAGCGACGGTCCCACCGCCCGAAAGTTTTATGAACGGCTGATTTCCGTGGACAAAGCGGATATTCTGCTGGGGCCCTATTCCAGTCCGGTGACGTTTGCGGCCAGCATCGCCGCGGAAGAGAACACGGTGCCGTTTATTGCCATCTGCGCCAATTCCCATAAAATATACAACCGTGGCTTCCAATGGGTCGTCTGCGTCATCGACAAGGCCCCGCGGTATACCCACCGCTACTGGGACATGATCAAGGCGCAAGGACAGGCCAAAACCGTTGCTTTTGTGGTCGAAGACACCCTGCACCCCCAGGGTGTATATCGGGGTTCCAAAAAGCTTTCGGAAACGGCCGGATTGAAAGAGGTTCTCCTCAAAGTACTTCCGGCAGATACCCGTGATTTCACCGCGGCCATCGTGAAGATCCAGGAAACCTCACCGGATATTGTTTTTGTTTCGGCCAACGTACCGTTTTCAATTGCATTTATGCGTCAGGCCAGAGAACTGAACCTGAACCCCAAAGAATTTCATGTCATCCACCACGGCGGCGTCTTCAAAAAGGGGTTGGGCGCCGGTGCAGAAGGCGTGGTCGGGCAGTCCTACTGGACACAGGGAATGGATTATGGACATCCCGAGCGATTCGCGGCGGTCATGGAACGCTCGGGCATCAGCCTCGATGACTTTCCATGGGCACCGGCCTACATGATGGCATTCGAAGTGGCGACCCAGGCCATTGAAAGGGCCGGAAGCCTCGACAAGAAGAAGCTGATGGAAACCTTAAAAAAACTCAAGGTCATGACCATCGGCGGTGTGGTGAGCTTTGCCGAAAACGGAGTGGGCACCATCAACACCTATCCGTCCCAGATCATTGACGGTAAATATCACATTATCTGGCCGCCCCAGGTTGCCACCGCCCGTCACCGGTATCCAGGCTTGTAGATTTTTTTATATTACCTGAATCTTGCACGAGGTGGAGGCTTTCATATGCAAGGCACTTAAGGGCGAAGCCATAGTCTGCTATTGCGAGCCCTTAATAACACAGCAGATGA
>JAQYVT010000143.1 GCA_030145345.1 Desulfobacterales bacterium | reverse complement strand
TGATACAATCCTAAATAGTCTATCAAAATGGTAGGCGGAACAGGGCTTGAACCTGTGACCCTCGGCTTGTAAGGCCGATGCTCTCCCAACTGAGCTACCCGCCCGTATTTTTTACACGACTTGCAGAGTTTACTTGAAAAAAGGTACTGCTAACAATTAAATAACATTAAGTCAAGGCTAAATTGACACCCGCATCAAAAGACTTTTACGATGAAAAAGGCGAATCTTGCGGGAAATGTTGTTTTATCCTGACAGGGGAACTCAGATTATACCGTCGTTTCGCTGTCCTGACAAGAAGGAAATTCCCATACGATTAACTCAAGGCGCCCCGCTGATCCTGATCGATGTCTTTGACCATCATTTCAAATGGTATATCATGTTCCTTGAAAAGCGCGTCCCCCTCTTCCAGGATCAAAGCATGAGGCAGAACTTCATCCATATGCTCCACCAAAACAATCTCAATTGCCTTTAAAACTGTAGCGGGGATATCCTTTAGATCCTTTTCATTTTCTTTGGGAATGATGATCTTTTTGACGCCGCCCCTGTGGGCGGCCAGAATTTTTTCTTTTAACCCCCCGATGGTCAGAACACGACCCCGGAGTGTAATTTCACCGGTCATTGCAATATCATGGCGAACAGGCCGTTTGGTTAACGCCGACACGAGTGACGTGCACATTGAAATCCCTGCAGAAGGGCCGTCCTTTGGAATAGCGCCTTCGGGTATATGGATGTGAATATCGCTCTTTTTGTAAAACTTCAAGTCGATGGCAAGAATCTCGGCTCGTGAGCGAACATAGCTAACGGCTGCCTGGGCAGACTCTTTCATTACATCCCCAAGCTTGCCGGTCATGGTCAGACTTCCCTTGCCGGTCATGATCAGCGTTTCGATGGAAAGCAATTCGCCGCCCACCTGGGTCCAGGCAAGTCCGGTGACCGCGCCGACTTGGTCCTCTTGCTCTATCTGATGCTGCTTGAATCGAGGCGGACCCAGATATTTCTGAATCGAATTGGCCGTTACCTTGAAGGCGTTCGCCTCTTTATTTTTTAGAACTTCACGTGCGATTTTACGACAAATCGAAGAGATCTCCCGCTCGAGATTCCTCACCCCTGATTCCCGGGTGTACCGGCGAACGATCGTGAGGACCGCATTTTTTGAAAATTGCACATTTTTCCCTTCCAGCCCGTTCATTTTAATCTGCTTGGATATGAGAAAGTCTTTGGCAATATGATATTTTTCATATTCAGCATAGCCGGGAAGCCGTATAATTTCCATCCGGTCCTGTAATGGAAGCGGAATCTCCGGCAGTGTGTTGGCGGTGGTAATAAAAAGGATGTCTGAAAGATCGTAATCCACATCCAGATAATGATCATTGAAGCTGTAATTTTGTTCGGGATCGAGCACTTCTAAAAGGGCGGCTGAAGGATCTCCCCGGAAATCCATGCTCATTTTATCGACTTCATCCAGACAAAATACCGGATTGTTGACGCCGACTTTTTTCAAGGATTGGATGATTTTACCCGGCATTGCACCGATGTAGGTGCGACGGTGCCCACGAATTTCAGCTTCGTCCCTGACGCCCCCCAATGAAAGACGGACAAATTTTCTTCCTGTGGCTCTGGAAACCGATTTGGCCAAAGACGTCTTTCCCACACCGGGCGGGCCGACGAAGCAGAGTATTGGACCCCGGATCTTTTTCACCAGGCATTGAACGGCCAGATATTCCAGTATGCGCTCCTTTGGTTTTTTCAACCCATAATGATCTTCTTCGAGAATTTTATCGGCTTCTACAAGATCCCGGCGAACCTTCTTCCGTTCGAACCATGGAAGGCTGATCAACCAGTCAATATAGCCCCGGACCACCGTCGCTTCGGCCGACATGGGCGTCATCATCTTCAGTTTTTTAAACTCCTGCCGAACCTTTCCTGCGCCTTCCTTGGACATCCTCTTTCGCTTGATTCGCTTTTCAAGCTCCATAAGTTCGTCGCTGTGATCGTCCTCTGTACCGATCTCCTTCTTGATGGCCCGCATCTGTTCGTTTAGATAATAATTTTTTTGCGTCTTTTCCATCTGTTCCTTGACGCGGCTTTTTATCCGTTCATCCATCTTGAAGATGTCGATCTCCATCTTTATCAAGCTCAGAAGGAGAGAGAGCCGTTTTTCCAAGGAGATTGTTTCCAGCAATTCCTGTTTATCTTGGATTTTAAACGAGAAATGTGCCGCCATTGTGTCAACCAGCTTTGAAGGATCTGAGATGCTGCCGACACTTTTTACAAGATCTTTGGAAATGTTCTTGTTTATGTTGGCATACTCATCGAAACTTTTATTAATGGACCTGACCAGGGCTTCACTCTCGGCAGGGGATATTTCCGTTTCGGCAACGGGTTCTACCTCTACCTGGAAAAAGTCCTTGTGTTTCACGAATCGAGTGATGGAAGCTCGGGTTTTACCCTCGATCAGAGCCTTTACCGTGCCATCCGGAAGTCTCAGAAGCTGAAGCACGTTTGCAATGGTTCCCACACGATTGATGTCTTTTTCATTGGGATTGTCGATCGCTGCTTTTCTTTGAGTGGCAAGAAAAATCCGCTTGTCGTTGTTCATTGCTTCTGAAAGGGCATTCACGGATTTTGAACGTCCGACAAAAAGCGGTGCCACCATGTGGGGGAAAACAACGATATCTCTCAGCGCGAGAAGCGGAAGCGCCAGCTTTGGCGTCTCAGGATCATCCTCCTTCAAGAATTTCGGCAAGTTAATCATAATGATATATTATACTCCTAATTACCTGTCTTGGACTTGTTTTTTGGGCTGTTCAAGCAAGAGAATCGGATCTTCCTGATTGATCACCGTATCTTCTCCGATGACACATTCCTTGACGTTTTCCATGGAAGGGATTTCATACATAATATCGATCATGCATTTCTCCAGGATGGCCCGAAGGCCCCTGGCACCGGATTTCCGCTTCATGGCTTCTCTGGCAATGGCTGCAAAGGCGCTGTCGGTTAACCTCAGATTCACCCCCTCCATCTCCATGAGTTTTTGGAATTGTTTGATCAGGGCATTCTTCGGCTCTTTCAGAATCCTTATCAAAGCAGATTCATTCAGTTCACCCAGGGTTGCAATAACCGGAAGACGACCCAGAAATTCTGGAATCAAACCATACTTGATCAGGTCTTCGGGTTGAAGCGTCTTGAGGGTTTCACCGATATTTCTTTCTTCCTGTTTTATAATTTTGGCGCCAAATCCCATCACTTTAGAGCCGAGACGTCTCTGGATGATCTGCTCGAGCCCGGTAAAAGTTCCGCCACAAATGAAGAGTATATTGGAAGTGTCCACTTTGACGAAATCCTGTTGGGGATGCTTCCGTCCCCCTTTTGGCGGCACACTGGCGGTGGTTCCTTCAATGATTTTCAATAATGCCTGCTGGACCCCTTCTCCCGAAACGTCCCGGGTGATGGATGGGTTGTCGGACTTGCGGGCAATTTTGTCAATTTCGTCAATGTAAACGATACCTCGGCTGGTTTTTTCTACATCGTAATCTGCATTCTGAAGCAGGGAAAGGATGATATTTTCCACATCCTCGCCCACATAGCCCGCTTCTGTAAGGCTCGTTGCATCAGCGATGGTAAAGGGTACATTCAGAAATCTGGCAAGGGTTTGTGCCAGCAACGTTTTCCCGCACCCGGTCGGTCCAATAAGAAGAATATTGCTTTTCTGGATCTCCACATCGCCTGTTTTTAGCGAAGAATTAAGACGTTTGTAGTGATTGTATACCGCAACAGCGAGGATTTTTTTCGCCGGGTCCTGCTCGATGACATAATCGTCCAGCATCGCTTTGATCTCTTTGGGAATGAGGAGCCGCTCCATATCTTCGGTGTCTTTTTCTTGTTCCTCTTCTATGATCTCGCTGCATAGCTGTATGCATTCGTCACAAATATAGACTGCGGGGCCGGCAATCAATTTTTGAACCTCTTTCTGATTCTTTCCGCAGAATGAACAGAAAAGGTTATCGTTTGTATCCCCTTTTTTGGACATGTTATTTCTCCGTCTTTTCTATTTTAACCAGATCTTCTCGGTTTATGATGACATGATCGATGATGCCGTATTCTTTGGCTTCTTGCCCTGTCATGAAGAAGTCACGGTCAGTATCTAGCTGAATTTGATCTAATTTTTTGCCTGTATGACGCACCAGTAAATTGTTTAGCGTGTCTTTCATTCGCAGGATTTCTTTGGCCTGTATCTCGATATCCGAAGCCTGCCCCTGAAATCCTCCCATGGGCTGATGGATCAGAATTCTTGAGTTGGGAAGTGAATAGCGCTTTCCTTTTGTTCCGGCTGTCAACAAAACCGCACCCATGCTGGCAGCCTGCCCGATACACACCGTTGCGATATCCGGTTTTATATACTGCATGGTATCGTATACCGCCATGCCCGCCGTAACGATACCGCCGGGAGAATTTACGTAAAAATTTATATCTTTATCCGGATCTTCGGATTCAAGGAACAACAGTTGGGCGATCAAAAGATTGGCGACTTCGTCATTGAGGGCAGTACCCAGAAAAATTATCCGGTCCTTTAGGAGCCTTGAATATATGTCGTAGGCTCGCTCACCCCTGCTACTTTGTTCTATGACTATCGGTATTAACGGCACAAATCATCTCCTTTTAAAATTTTTTCTCTGCATCACGACGTTCGTAAAAACTTTTGCCGGTGCATCAATTTTCAGTATTTTTTTCCAGTTCAGGTTCGATTTCCTCTATGGTGCTACTATCAATAATAAGCTTGATGGCCTGTTTTTCAAGTAAGGTATGTTTAAAAAATTCGAGATTGCTCTGGTCCTGATTGTAATAGCTCTTGATGGCTTCAACAGGCTGATTAACGGCTTGGGCCATTTCATTGAAACCCGCGTCCAATTCTTGATCCGAAAGGGTCAATTCCTCCTGATCGATAATTTTATCTAAAATCAGGTGACGCCTTACTTTCTTTTCCGCGGTTTCACGATGCTTTTCAGCAAGAGATTCCCTTGTAACCCCCTCATCTTCCATAGATTTGTTGTAGTACGTTAACGTTTTTTCAACCTCGTCGATAATGCCATTGAGCTCGAACTCTACCATCGATTCGGGCAATTCAAATTCTGCCTTTTCGATGAGTTTTTGAAAAATTTGTTCGTTCAGTTCCTGTTCCACACGTTTTTCATACCCTTGTTTCAGATTGTCCGTTATGGCATTTTTCACCTCGTCCAGGGTTTCATATGGGCCGAGTTTTTTGGCAAATTCATCATCGATTTCAGGGAGGACTTCTTGCCTGATTTCCTTGAGTTTTACATGAAACGTAATCGCATGGTTTGCCAGTTTTTGATTGAAATGGTCTTCGGGAAAATTTACTTTTATTTCAATATCTTCACCTGGATTCTTGCCGATCAAATTTTCATCCAGGGTCTTTGACATGGCGCCTGCTCCGATCTTCATGATAAAGTTTTCCGTCTTCTGGGTTTCGGAAAAGGGTTTGCCGTCTTCAAAGCCTTCATAGTCGATCAGGACAAAATCGTTTTCTTTTACCCCGCGATCTTCAGTTACCGGGATTTGTTGCGCCAGGTTTCTCTGGAGCATCTGAAGCTGGGCGTCCATTTCTTCATCCGTAATCTGGTACAACGCCTTTTTCAATGCCAATCCCTGGAAATCGATTTTATCCATATCGGGTTTTATCTCCACGGTAGCATCATATTTAAAGGGACCTTTTTCATCGAGTTGGGGTGGATCGATCTTTGGGTTTCCCACAATATTCAGATCGGTTTCCTTGAGCGCCTCCACAAAGGAATCCTGAAGCAATTTTGAAGACACATCATTGTGGACATCTTTTTTGAACATCCTTTCCAAAACCGAACGCGGGGTCTTTCCAGGACGAAACCCCTTTATTTTAGCCGTCTTTTTAAGTTGTTTATAGGCATTGTCCAGTTCCCGAGCAACCGTATCTTGGGGAATCTCGACATGCAGCACCTTTTTTACACTACTCACATCCTCTACTTTAAATTGCATAAAACTCCTTTCAAACAGACCCGTGCCTGACGATCAGCAGCATTTCAGACACGTTGAATTGCGGCTTTTGCAAAACGTCCCTTTTTGCCCAAGTGGGGAGTCTTCGACTCGGCCTTGGCAAAAATCGACATTTTTCAAAGACCTCCTTGATTCTTAACTGGTGCGAGAGGGGAGAGTTGAACTCCCACTCTGTTTCCAGAGCTGGATCCTAAGTCCAGTGCGTCTACCAATTCCGCCACTCTCGCATTTTCATATCTGTTTATTCTTTTCTTGAATTGTGCCCGTGAAGCGATATATCATGATTGAGTGTGCAGTTCTGAAGTTGCTTGAACTCTATCTTTAAATATATTACATTCCAATAAAAATCAATTCAATAGAATAATTCCTAAACCGACAAGTGTCAAGCAAAACAAAGGAAATGGTCTTTATGTCGGCATGTTATAAATCATACGTTCAAAAGCATCCTATCCCCCTAATTTTCTTTCTCTTGATCTTTACATTTCCGCTAACAACAGAAGGAAATCCTAAAAAAATGGGTTTCCACATGCAAAAAAAAACCATTGTTATCGATCCCGGACATGGCGGATATGAGACAGGCGGTCAGGGGCCGGATGGGACATTTGAAAAAACCGCCACCCTGAAATTTGCGCAAGTGTTGGCAGAAGAACTCGGAAAGACTTACACGGCAATTCTGACACGGACCGATGATTATTGGGTCGATATCCCCGCCCGGTCGGCAAGGGCCAACCATGTGGACGCAGACATGTTCATCAGCATTCATACCGGGGGAAGTTTTCTGCATCAAGCCAGCGGGATGTCGTTGTATTATTACAAAAAAACTTCAAAATCCACCCTCACATTTGACCCGGATTCGTCTAAAGAATTCAAGAACGACAACACCGAGGTGTCATGGTCCAATATTCAAAACAGACACCAACAAAACAGTAAGATTCTGGCAGAGTTGGTCCGGGATCGTATCGGCAAGCAGACTC
>JAQYVT010000023.1 GCA_030145345.1 Desulfobacterales bacterium | reverse complement strand
TTGATTCCCAACCCCTGCTTCCTATATCCTCTTTACTCTTTTCTCTTTCCTCTTTCCTCTTTCCTATCTTCTGTATTCTGCCTTCTCCCCTTCCCTCCTTCTCACCTTCTTTTCTTCTCACCTTCTTGCCCTTTCAAACCTTCTTGCCCTTTCAAACCTTCTTGCCCTTTCAAACCTTCTAACCTTGCAACCTTCTGCCCTTCTATTTCCTATTTCCTATCTTCTGTTTCCTATCTTCTGTATTCTGCCCTTCCAACCTTCTCACCTTCTTAACTTCTCTTCTTCTCACCTTCTTAACTTCTCTTCTTCTCACCTTCCCCCCAAAACCCACCTAACATCAGGATGGCGTTTTACCGGTGGAGATCCCTTCCAGATCCAACTCTCCTTGAGATTTAAACGGAAAGCTCCAGGGCATTGTCGAATCACCGCCAATGCTGAGTCTCCCTGAAATTTTATAATTCAGCTTTCGGGCGATCTGATTCGACTGGGCACTTCTAATCATATCCAACATCGATGACACCATTCCCAGCATGGACGAATACACGACCATCCGCACCAGTTCCGTACCGAATGCAGGAACTGTGGTCTGGGTTGCAGTGACGCCTTTTGCCAATTTTTTCCCGTTAACTTCTAATTCGCACTTAATACCTTTGATTTCAAGGGGGACATCGTTGGTGTTGAACACCCGAAGGTCCAGTTCAAAAGTGGTTTCAAAAGCCTTGGCCTCCTGCAAAGAAATATTTGCCAAAGAAATCTCCGGAGACTCCAGACTTCTGCCGAATCCGGCACATCCATTCAAAATCATCAGGCCCGCAACAACGACCATACAAAGCAGCTTGGTGTTGATCGATCTTGAGCGCATCAGTGATCTCCTTTTGTCTGCGAAAAATAATTTTTCGCTGGAAAACAAGTCAACGAAACGGAAAGATTGAATCGTTAACTGCCCTTCTTTCATACATTATCTTGGATTCAACAAATAAGACAAGTCTTTTTCTGTTTTGAAACGGCTTCTAAACACATTTTGTCGATGATACTTATTTTTTTTGTAGATTTCTTTTTCACTTCTTATAATCCATAAATCAGTACCGTTATCCCGGCAACCCAGCAATATGGCGCAAAAAAGTGCAATTGCCCTTTTTTCACCATGTGAACAAGAAATCTGAGAGAGCCGTATCCCACAATCCCCGACGTTATAAATCCGATGAGCATGATTTTAACAGGCAATGCCGTATAAACATGAATATCTTTTAATATGAAAATGCCGGCGCCCAAAATGGCCGGGATGGACAGAAGAAAAGAATATTTGGCTGCGGTTTCTTTGTCTAAACCGAGAAAAAGCCCCGCAGCGATGGTAGCGCCTGATCTACTGATTCCGGGTATGATGGCAACGCCCTGAATAAGACCGACAATGATGGCTTTTTTTATGGAAAATTGAGATATGGTCGCGCCCTTTTTATCGATCCAGGAAGTACTCCACAACAGGAATCCGGTCATAAACAAAAGAACACCGGTCACAACCAGCATAGCGCCCACGATAGCAACCGATGAAAACAGTTTGTCCGACACTTTATTTATCCATATCCCGAGTATTGCTGTGGGTATGGATCCAATCACGATAAAAACAGTAAGTTTGATATGGGAATCCTCATAAATATCCGTTAAAGAAGTTCCTCCTTTCAATAATAATCGGATACACCGAACCACTGATTCTATTATCGCCCCCAGCTCTTTCCTGAAATAAACGATCACCGCCATCAGGGTTCCGATATGTACACTGATATCGAATAACAGCGCCGATTCCTTTAAACCGAACAAATGCTGTGAAATAACGAGATGCCCTGAACTGCTGATAGGCAAGAACTCGGTAAGTCCTTGAATGGTGCCGAGGGCAGCAGCTCGAAGCGGGTCCATTAAAACATCCTTTATTTATCTTTCTTTTTGGATACGATATCCCGTGCGTATTTACGAATGGTAGGTTTAAAAACAGCTTCTACTGGCTTTACAAATGCTCAGCCACCCGAAAGGGCCTCATCGATTAAACGTTCACGAAAATTTGAGACGAATCGATCCAGATCGTCCCGCCAGTGTCTCATAATATTCATTTTCTTATCTTTAAGATGCCGGTTTTCCAGAATGGAGTTTTTCGGCCGTGCAGCCGGTGTCGGATACTCCTTGCTGGAGCAAGGCGCCAGGGTATGGGGCACGCCCATTTTTTCAAGAAAACAACCGGCCAACTCAAACCATGTACAATGGCCTTCCGAAGTTGCATGAAAGGTGCCCTGCCCGTTCATGGTTAGCAGTCGTTCAATTTGCCGGGCCAGTCCATAGGACCACGTCGGCGAGCCGTACTGGTCGTCCACGACCCTGATTTCTTTGTCGGGATTTTTCAAGGCCAGCTTGAGCATTGTCTTTAGAAAATTGTGTCCTGTGAATCCATAAAGCCACGACGTCCTGACAATTATATACTGATCGAGTGTATGTCTGACCGCTTTTTCGCCTTCGTTTTTGGTAATCCCGTAATAATTAATCGGGTTGGGCTCGTCTTCTTCCACGTACGGCAGCGGTATTTTTTTTCTGCCGTCAAAAACATAATCAGTGGAAATATGAATTAACCGGCCGCCGTATTTCCCGACGCTCAGTGCCAGGTTTTTCGGACCGATGACATTGACGTTCCAGGCCAGTTCCTTTTCGGTTTCACAGTTGTCGACCAGGGTATAGGCCGCACAATTGAGTATCACATGGGGAAAAAAATCTTTTACGATCCTTTGGACATCCGAAAGATTCGTAATATCGAGTTCATCCAGATCTATTGCCAAGATTTCATGATCTGTGCCGAGGACAATTTCAGAATCGCTGCCCAATTGTCCCTTGTTTCCGGTAATCATGATTTTCATATATTTTACCTCCGACGGTTTTTGAACGACATCCGGAATTCATCCCCGAAATTTTTTCTAATTCCCTACCCCTGGTGTTTTGCCCAGGATTTCTACATTTTCATGTTTGGTTTTCTTTGTTGACGGATTAGGAAACCTGTTCGGGAATTTTAACCATAGACCCCACAGCCAGACAACTGTATTTTTGGGCACCCAGTTCTTCAAAATCCGGAACCATTCGCATCCCGTCCATTACCAGATAAGGGGACGGAACTGTTTCTTCGATGGTTCGCAAAAGTCCTCTGAATTCTTCACGGTCATAGGATATGAATAAGGCATCGGTTCCATTGATGGCCGCTTTTGCCGCTGGAAAGTGGTCTATTTTTTCAAAAAGAATGTTCTTGGAAGGGACAAAATCTTTCTGGCCGTCTCTATAGCCAGACGATCATATGCATTTATTTTTCTTCTATCTTCCGGCAAACCTGTACCACAGTATATAACCACGGGCAAGGATTTTAACCCCTGATGAAATCAACGCCTTTCTGGATGCTGCAGCTGATTTTAAACAGAGGACCTTTTAAAAAAAGAAGTCGGCATGTCCAAAAACCGAACTAGATTTGATTTTCCCGGGCGGATAAAATGTTTTCCGGATCAAATCAGATACACTTGTCAAGAATATTCAAGAAAAACAGAATAATATGTCAAAAAAAATCTTGACAAGCGCTGTTTTAATGGGGAGTATAAGTTTACATCTACCGTCCATGGACCTTCCGATATCAATTTTGACAAACTCGTAAAAAGTCTTTCGTGACCGATATCCGATCATTTGGGGATCCAGTGTTTCATGCGGTGATGCGTTAAAAATTTCAAATTGAAAATCATAATAAAAAGCAAAACCCATGTGTGGAAGATTCGTTCAAAACAGTCCGTTACATGCCATTCAACAAATTTTTGATGTCGAAACAGCATTGCTTGACGTTGTCCCGAACTATAATGTGGCGCCCACCCAAAAGATTCTTTCCATTGTCAAACATGGGCATAAAAACAGGCTGGAGACGCTTGGCTGGGGGCTGGTGCCGTTTTGGGCAAAGGATATTTCCATCGGCTCCAGAATGATCAATGCACGGTCAGAGACCGTTGCAGAAAAGCCCAGTTTCCGCAATGCATTCAAAAAACGCCGATGCCTGATCCCTGCAGATGGTTTTTATGAATGGAAAGGTGAAAAAGGAGACAAGCAGCCCTACTATATTTCCTCGCCTTCGGTGGGACCCTTTGCTTTTGCCGGCCTGTGGGAAAAATGGACCGACAAAGAATCCGATGACGACACCGTGTACAAATCCTGCACCATTATCACCATTGCTGCAAGGGGATCTGTTCGTGAAATTCACCATCGAATGCCGGTCATCCTGTCTCCGGAGTTCCATGAAAAATGGTTGAATCCTGAAATACAAGATCCAAAAGCGTTAAAGATCATTCTGCGGGAGGGCATGGTCCGTGATTTGAAATATCATCCGGTATCAAAACGCGTCAACGCCGTTAAAAACAATGATCCGAGCTGTATCGAGCCGACAGCTGTTTGAGTTTTTGAAACGGCTTCAAGGCAAACCGTAAATACATTGGCTGCAATCTCTTAATCTTCGACAATTAGGGATCGGGCCAAGCTATCTGATCGTATTTCTGCTGAAAACGGTAGTGGCAGCTGCCTGTATTTTTTAACCGTGCGGGACGCATCGATAAAGTTGGAAACAGAAACCCCGAGCAGCCGCACTTTTTTCATGCCCGCCTCGGTATTATCCAGCAGCGCCTGTATATATCTCATAATGGTGTCCGCATCCACAATGGGTTCTCTTACGGTTACACTCCGGGTAATACATTGAAAATCAAAATATTTTACCTTCAGGGTAATCGTCGTCCCTTTTCGTCCGTCTATTTTTAATAGATTTTCGATTTTAACGGACAACTGGCCCAGAATCTCCAACATCTGCGTTTTATCGTCGATATCTTCTCTGAACGTCGTCTCTTTGCCGATGGATTTGCGTATCCATTCTGGCTCAACCGGTCTGTGGTCAATGCCCCGGGCAATGTTATAAAAATAGTGTCCGTTTTTACCGAAAATGTTTATGAGTTTCTCTTTATCGATCTTTTTAAGGTCGTCACCGGTCTTGATTCCGAGGGTGTGCATTTTTCCTTCGGTGACCTTCCCGACACCGAAAAACTTCCGGATGGGCAATCGATCTATGAAATCCGCTGCATCATCCGGTGTAACCACCGTGATACCGCGGGGTTTATTGAAATCCGAGGCAATTTTCGCCAGAAACTTGTTGAATGAAACACCGGCGGATGCCGTTAGCCCTCTGCTTTTGTCATAGATCTTTTCTAATATTTCACGGGCAATGCGTGTCGCGGAGGGCATTCCCTTTTTGTTTTGGGTGACATCCAGAAATGCTTCGTCCAATGACAGCGGTTCAACCAGGTCTGTGTATTCACAAAATATTTCTCGGATGTCGGCGGACACGGATTTGTATGTATCGAATCTCGGCTTGAGGAAAATTGCATGGGGACAACGTTTGTAGGCTATAGAAGATGCCATTGCAGAATGAATCCCGAAGGTTCTTGCTTCGTATGAACAGGCAGCGACGACGCCTCTACCGTTGGGGTCGCCGCCGACAATGACAGGTTTTCCTTTCAATTCCGGCCGGTCCCGTTGTTCGACCGAGGCATAAAAAGCGTCCATGTCGATATGGATTATTTTACGGATCTTGTCCATACCCCTGCATGACCGTTTGGGCCCCATTCCCGGACGACACGAAAATCGAAAACCTTTCTTGTTGGACCCATGGGCGCAATTCCTATTTTACGCATCGCTTTGCACATACCGATTCAAAACCGCCCATTCGTCGGTTTGGCCTATGTTTAAAGCGCTGTTCGCGGTGTGAGGCATTGAAACCGGTTTTAATTCATCCGGCAAGTCCTGCGGGCACAAGCCCGTGGGAATCTACTTAACGACTTTCAGGACGTTTGAATTTTGAAGCTTTTCCCACAGCTCTTTTATGATTATGTAAGACGCCTGCTCCGGATTGATTGTATTGACGCCGGCATAGCTCGCACATGACGCCAACAGTGCATCATTGGCCCAAAGCCGAAACTCGTTTCGAACATATATCCCATATGAGATGTTCAGTTTTATTAAATCGACCTCTGACATGTTGGCAATTTTTGTTTTATCCTTAAAGGACAGTTCAGACAAAAGTGTGTCGACCGCCGCGTCGATATTACCGGGGAACAACTGTTTTGATTCATCCATTTTTTGTTTTTCCCATCTGAAACTTTTTCATCAAAGATTGTCCATAACCGCTGTGCGACGCGGCACGCAAAAAGCGGGGATAAGTTGCGCGGGCTTAGCGCTTCACAAAAAACTCAAACCAGCCAATGGGAGGTGTTGAAACGGCTTCTAATTTAAGCGGCCCGGGGACGATGCCCTGCTGACACCGATGGTTAAATCAAATCGGAACGGTGGACTATTCCAATCCCAATAATTTGCTGTACCGTTTTAACAGATTCATCACAAATGATTGGATTTTATCATTGGTTTCAAGGAACTGAATTCCGGTTCGATACTTTTCAAAATCGTCTGCATGGCAATAAATGACCTTGCCCTTGATACCGACCCATCCACCTTCAATGTCGATGGTCAGTTGTAGAATATCTTGCCATTCAAGTGGATCGCGGGTTTCTATGAGGATTCCCCCTTGACTTATATTGATCGCCTTCCCGCTTCCTTCCTTTATGGGGTTGCCGCCATCATCTTTACAGATATAGGATATGAGATTGCTGATCTCGACTCTCGGATGTTTTCTTCGTTCGATGAATGCCAAACCTAAACGCCTCCTTGAACAGCCGCCGGTGCAGTCCTTTTTGGGCCGGTCTTTTTTTGCCGGAGTTTTCTCCGAAGTTATCGTTTTGAATGATTTGCCGTCAATGTCTTTAGAGCTTTTGGTTTACGACTTTATCCACCGCCTTCAATAGACTTTCGGTCTTCTTTACAAGGGCTTCTAGGGTCTTGCGAACCGCCTGCAGGTCTTTTTTCAGGCCCATGGTCATTTGAGATTTGCCCGTTAAAAATTCAAGGTTTTTCTTGCCGGCAGGTAACCGTTTCACCCGGTATTCCAGTTTAAGCGCATCGCTTTGGGTCATTTCAGAACTGGCACCCACCAGTTCAACAGGCCTCCGGGATCTTGTATATTTGGCACCTCTGCCTGAATTGTGCGCGGCCAACCGGTTTTTCAAGTTATTGGTTATCCCGCAATACAAAGATTCATCGGAACACCGAATCAGATAAACAACCCATTGTCCCGAAAGTCGATTCCCCGGCATGGCTGAGTCCATTAAAATTTTTTTCGGTTATGCCCCGTTTACGGGTTTTAAGGTCCAGAAGATCTCCCGGGGCGGATAAAATCTTCATCGGGGTCGATGGCGCACGATGTTACAAATCAAAATTGAATATAATTGTCAAGTTTATTCAAGAAAAACAGTATAATGTATTAATTCAGCACCATCGTTTCTTTTGACGGTAAAAATTTTCAGAGACAATTCAAAAAGATGAACAGCCTCCGAAGAATGCTTGACCCGAATTGACGGAACCATTTATCTCTTTTTTCGATCCCATCCCCAGTTTTCGTAATATTCCCAGCTGGCAATGGCATTCAACTCTTTAATTTGATGATCTTGTTCTATCAGACTGGCCCTGAGGATATCTCCGATAGATAGAAGACCGATGTATTGCCCATCTTTTTCAACGATAATATGACGTATAAATAACCCAAGAAACATTTCTTTGATTTTTAGAAGCGGTGTATGGGGTTGGATCGTATACAGCGATGTGGTCATATGGTCGCCAACCGAATCCCTGTCCGGGTTAAATCCCGGAAGAATAATATTGTGCAACAAGTCCCGCTCTGTCCATATCCCGAGAATTTTGCCTTCTTTTTTAACAAGTATCGCTCCGATTTTATGGTCCGTCATTAAACGGACGGCCTCACGGATGGTGCGATCCGGAGAAATACAGACCATCTCCCGATTTTTTTCTTTTAAAATGTCTTCTGCCGTTTTCATTTGAACCTCCTGTAATAGAGAAGGTTAAGGATTTTTTGCAACGCCCTTGGTTAAAGAGGTCTCCGTAACCGATCTCAAAATTTGAGATGGCCAACGATTAATTCGATCCGCACGTTATCTATCTATGATAAGCACCATGCGCAGTATGGCAATATGGATAGCATTCAGAGCGGCAGGTATTGGAAGGCGAGCGCGCCATTGCCAATGGGGATAAAAGCGCCTCAATTGAGGTTTTGATCGAAAATATATCGGTCGGATATACAATAGGAGGTTGCGGTTCCGGTGAAATGTATAAGTTCGGGCAAAGAAATCCTTTGATTAAAACCGCCCAGATGCGGGCCGGTCATCATCGTTATGTCCTCTACACCTTTTGGCAGGTCATCGATGCGGTTCCCGGCAATCCCGCGCTTTACTAAAAAGTCATTGAATTCATCGTCGCTCATTTCCTGTTGATCCGTGGCTCTGAAAATCTCCTCCATGTATTGATCGACGCCGAATTCATCGATGGCGCGTAAAACAAAATTGTCGAAATCAACCGGAAGACGATCGCCTGTTTTTCTCCCTGTGAACCCTTCATAATAGGCGTCAAACAAAGCCTCTACCCACTCCCGCATTGAATTCGGACAGAAAAGGTTCCGTGCATCTACGGGAGCCCCCTTCTCGTCAAAACCCGCCCGTTCAGGATGATGATTGCGGAAATAACTGGCACATATAAGGACAAGGCTTATGAAGTGATTCCCAATCAGCCGGTAATACCGGCAAGAAGATCCTGAAACCGCCTCGAGGTGCTCGAAATCTCTGATACCCGATTTCCCCAGGTTCGGATACCGGCATGACATCAACCATCTATCCAGCCGTCCGCCCCTCGGCCATTCATAATATCCCCCGTCATGTCGCCGGTGCCGTTGTACCCGATTGTGAAAAAGAGGGACCGGCGCTGTGTGAACGATGCCCATGGCGGCAAGCCTTCCCAGAAGCCAGGCGTTCCGCCGCATAACTTCCATAAAATCTTTCCTATCAAGGCGAGGCTCATCCGGCAGCGGATTCGGATAAACAAAATAATCGGAATGGACCCTAAATCCGATGGCGGTATTCACATTTATTGCCATTTTCTTTTTCAGCCGGTTCGGAATATCCGTAAGTCTGAATAGATACGTTTTCCCGAACCTGAACGGTGTCGGTATATCGAATCTAATGGGGAATTCGGACTTAACCGTCTGCAAATACGTCATCCATAATGCCTCACGATTCAAGGCCGCATTCTCGGAATCCGATCGTGAGCATTTTATGACCAACAGAAGATCGCTCGTAAGGGAGAACACAAGACTCCGGCCCATACATTTCATGGCGCAGCGTGGGTTCAACCCTGTTTTTCTGCAAAAATCATCCCAGGGGATCGACACAACCCTTTTAATGTTCTCCTCGTTTAAAGAGGGCCCGGTTATATTCAGCGGAAGCGAGCCCAATGCCTCGGACGCCGCCCGGTGTGAAGGTCCGACACAATCGGTGACAATATGTTTGAGACGCTCGATAGATTTTGCCGCCAGGTCCCGATCTTCACAGGCGGACGCAAGAAAAAAGAGGGTTTTTGCCGCTTTTCTGTATAAAAAATAGGCCTGTCTCTGGGACGCGTGGACGCTTTTTTGGATCACAGTGTACAAAGCTTCGACCGTTTTCGATGATGCCAAAGAAGCGTTTTTGTTCAGATCGTATTCAAGCCTGGCAACCGCCATATAGGTGGCGGAAAAATCCTGACATGAATTTAACAAATAATTTTCACTGTCCACAAGATCTACGTGCATTTTTTGTTTACCCTTCGGGAAAGCCCCCTATAGACGGAAAGCTGATAATACCCCATCTCCTTCATTATCAAGGGCTCGCAGTCCGCGACGATGCTTCGTTCCGGATGCCTTGGATCTAACGTTGCAAAAGACCAAGGTGCTGCCCCGGTGAACGATGGTCCATATCAATTTTTACGGTGCAGTTCAATGGGCCGTCTTCAAGAATCTGAAATCTTCAATCTCCTATGAACCCGTAAGGTCGATAATTTCAATTCGGTTGTTTGCTTGGGGGTATTTGGGCGAAGGTCCGGTGGACAAAACCACGAAATTTCCATCCACCCCGTGTGACCTTAGCCAGTTTCGGGCAAACTCGTTCCAGGTCTCCGGTGGATCGGGCTCATATACCGGGCAAATACCGTAAGAAAATGTGAGGGTTTGGCAGACGGCCTCATCAGCGCTCACTGCCGCAATCCAGACCGGCAGTCTGAACCGGGTGATACTTTTCGCGGTTCCACCGCTCAGGCTGGGAACAAGTACCAGGGCAGGAGAAACCTGCTCCACAATCGTCTCCACGCTCATGGTCAGAAGATCTCTCACACTGACATCGTCCTTTCGCTTATATTCTCTCAGAATTTCCCTGACCTTAAAACCGGGGCGACTGGGCTCGGTTGCTGCTGCGATCTTGGCGAGCATTTCCACAGATTCCACAGAATACTTCCCCACGGCGGATTCGCCGGATAGCATGACGCAGTCTGTTCCGTCGAGAATGGCATTGGCCACATCCGTGGACTCCGCTCGAGTCGGACGCCGGTTACGGGTCATGGACTCCAACATCTGAGTGGCGGTAATGACCGGTTTGCCCTTGAGATTCGCCATATGTATCAGTTTTTTTTGTTCCATGGCAATCCGTTCGATGGGTATTTCCACCCCCAGATCACCCCGGGCGACCATGATACCGTCGGCGGCTTCGAGAATTCCATCCAGACGAGCGTTTGCTATCGAGCGTTCGATCTTGGCAATAATGAACGGATGGTAGCCCAAAGCTTCCGCAGCGTCACGGACGGCGTTAATATCTGCTGCCGACGCGACAAATGATTGGCTCACCGCGTCGATACCCTGTTCCGCAGCGAATTTGAGACATTCGTGGTCGCGGTCCGTAAAAGCGCTGGTGCCGAGGTCGATGTCCGGCAAGTTGAGCCCTTTGTGTGATAGTAGTTCGCCGCCGACCACGATCCGACAATGGACGTCTTTTTCTTCCACTGAGACCACCTGCACTTGAATGTAACCATCATTCAGGTACAAAGTGTCGCCGGGTTTCACGGCCTGCGGTAGACGGGAAAAGGTTACGGAAACCCGTTGGCGGTCACCGGCAATTTTTTCCGTAGTAAGGGTGAACGCATCGCCGGACTTCAACTCAATCGGCTCATCAGCGAGCTGGCCAATCCGCATTTTGGGCCCCGGCAGATCGCCCATGATGGCAATCCGTTTCCCGGCTTCACGTGATGCGGTACGGATATTATCGATCACTTGCTTGTGACCGGCGAAATCGCCATAGGAGAAATTAAGGCGTGCCACGTTCATTCCGGCCCGGGTCATTTGTTCGACGACCTCAACCGTCCGGGAGGCCGGACCGATGGTACAAACGATCTTGGTCTTGTTGGGCGGAAGTTTCATGGGCGTTTTCCTCCAATCTTGATGTAGCAACCATTGATGGTATCTTGCCGGCACGCCCATCGTGGCGTATTTTGTAATAACCGGCAAAAAATACCAATTAACAAGGGCTGATACCATTCGGCAATTAGGGTTCTATGTTATGGGAAAACCGGCTGAAGAAACTGTCCCGTATTTTGCTATCCCTTACCATGGAGGCGGATGAGGCCTTCCTGGCTCACGGAGGCAACGAGCTTTCCGTCCTGGGTGAAGACTTGCCCGTGGTTCAATCCTTTGGCCCGGCTGGCGGAGGAACTCTTGATAACGTACAAAAGCCATTGGTCCATTCTAAAATCCCTGTGGAACCACACGGCGTGATCCAGGCTGGCGACTTGTATATTCGGCGCCCAATAACTATGTCCGTGTGGGTAAAGGGAGGTATCCACCAGTCCGAAATCAGATGCATAGGCCAGCATATATTGGTGAACTTTCGGATCGTCGGGCATTGTGTCGATGGCCTTGAACCATATATATTTAACCGGGTCCCTTTTTTCCGGAGCAAAGGGGTTGATGGGATTCACGGGTCTTAACTCGATCGGCTTTTTGCACAAGATTTTTTCTCGAATCGACGCCGGGATCTTATCCGCCACCTTCATGGCAAGTTCCAACTCCGATTCTATTCCTTCCGGCCCGACGACCTCCGGCGCCCTGTCTTGATGATCGAATCCGGGCTCGTCAATTTGAAACGATGCCGACATACTGAATATTGCGCGGCCTTTCTGTATGGCCACCACCCTGCGGGTGGTAAAACTCTTTCCGTCCCGGATGGCGTCGACTTCATAAACGATCGGTTTGGTCACATCTCCCATCCGGAGAAAATAGGCATGCAGGCTATGGGCTTTGCGGTCCGACGATATGGTTTCATAAGCGGCCGATAGGGCCTGGCCCAGCACTTGACCGCCAAACACGCTGCCAAACCCCAGATCCTGGCTCTGGCCTCGGAAAATGTTCTCTTCTATTTTCTCCAATATTAGAAGCTGCATTAATTCTTCAAAAACGTTGTCCTCGGCACAAACACCCATGCTTCTCCTCGTTTACGACCTTTAATTTTTTATTTTCAAAATCTAAGGGTATCCGGTTTCCGTTGTCAAAGGTACAACCCCAATTGAGCGAAAGTTTAGGATGTCCCTGAAATCCATTAAATCACGGACCAAGGATTGACCGACAGGCCCTGCAAAAGATCCAAAACCGCTAATGGCTGGTCGATAATAGCGCAGGCTCCATTTTCTTTTAGCTCTTTTGAGGGACGAAAACCCCAAAGCGCGCCAACGGGAAACATGCCGGCAGAAACAGCTGTTTTCATATCCGTCGCCATGTCGCCAAGATACAGAAAATTAGATGGGGGTATCGACATTTTTTTCGCGATTTCAAGGGCGCCCTGTGGATTCGGCTTACAGGGTACCGAATCGCGCTGCCCGAAAACAACATCAAAATCCCATTTTGGCAGAAAGGCGTTGACACAGGTTTTTGTCATGGCATCCGGCTTGTTCGACAAAATGGCAAGTTTAACGCTTTTGGCCTTCAATCGATCCAACAGATTGGCTATCCCGAAATAGAGTTTAGACTTTACGTTATAATTGCGACTGTAATCTTCAACATATTCTTTTAGACAGACATCGATATTTTTATCATTGCGATGTTCTTTGGGCAATGCCCGTTCCATGAGGGTTCTCGAGCCATCCCCCACAAACTTCCGGTAAGTGAAGGTGGCATGCGTTGGAAATTTATTTTTGGACAGAACTCTGTTGACAGCATCACCGATATCCTCCAAGGTGTCGATCAAGGTTCCATCAAGATCAAAAAGTACGGCTTCAAATATCATTTTTCTTTGTTGCTCCAACTCGATTTAAAAAGGTTTATCCTGCTTCCGATTTCAATAATAACATGGACTTAATACGCAAAGAACGCTAAATCCCCATTATAAACCCTGAACGTCGATTCCGTCAACCATCGCGGTCGATGGCAAACGGTGCCCAGGTTTGACAAACCGGCATGACTTCCAAGCGGTTGATATTGATATGGGCCGGCAGACTCGCCACCCAGTAAATCATTTCCGCAATATCCTCGGCGGTTAAAGGCTGTGTTCCTTCGTACACTTTGGCCGCCTTTTCCCCATCTCCCTTGAAACGAACCACAGAAAACTCGGTTTCCGCCAAACCGGGTTCGATATTGGTTACGCGTATGGGGGTCCCGAACAGATCGGCGCGCAAATTGAGGGAAAATTGTTTTACAAAAGCTTTGGTGGCCCCATATACATTTCCCCCCGGATACGGCCAGTCTCCTGCAACAGATCCGATGTTGACAATATGTCCTCGGTTTCGTGAGACCATGCCCGGCAGCACCGCCCGGGTACAGTACGTCAGCCCCTTGATATTGGTGTCCACCATGGTATCCCAGTCTGAAACGTCTGCTTCGTGGGCCGCTTCAAGACCCAGCGCAAGACCGGCATTGTTCACGAGGACATCCACATCCGAGAATTTTTCAGGCAAATTGGACAGTTCGTTCATCACCGCTTCCCGATTGCGGACATCCAGGGTAACGATGTGAACGGAGGTTTCACCACCCAGTTTTTGTTGCAATGCTTTTAATCGTTCATTTCTTCTGGACACCAGAACGAGCCGCCAGCCTTCTTTTGCGAAGCGTCGGGTGCAGGCCTCGCCAAAACCGGATGTCGCTCCGGTTATTAGGATGATACCGCTCATATACAGTCTCCTTGCAATTTGAACCTGTCAAAAGGCCCCTTAAGAATTTCCATTTCAAATAACCATTAAGTATACTCAATCCTACACATTTTCGCAACCCATCAAAGGATTTTATACCCTAATTGATCGTAAACAAAATGGGATTGTATTAAAAAATTTTATATCTCATCTAACAACGCGTTATGAAAATACATTTGCATCTACAAAGTATATAAAAAACTAAACCATTATAATGTTTCTCCCGGTTTGTTTACGATCAATTAGGGTTATAATAAATAGTTGTATGCTGTTTTTCGAAAGGACTCGATTTGCGTTTTTTGCCAATGGATTCCTTTTTTTAATTCAGCGGCCATCAATTCCGCCACCGCCGGCGCCATGTTCATGGCGGCGCGCGCATCTAAAAATAAGACTCGGCGGCGGCGGGCCAGAAAGTCTTCGACCGTGCGCGCCATCTCCGCTTTTACCGCCCAGATCACTTCCGCGCCGACGATGGAACCGCCGGGTAACGGCGCACCCCAGCCGGGTTCATTTTTTACCAGTTTCCGTATTTCCAGCGCATCCGTCCCATAATCTTTTAAATTCTCGAACTGATGGGCATGATGGTGATACCCGTGTATCTGCAGCGTTTCACTGACCGAGGGCTGATGGTTGAGCCGGGCAACGACAATTGCCTGGTCCACGGTCTCTTCGGCCATCTTGCGGTACGTGGTCCATTTTCCGCCGGCGATGGTTATCAGGCCGGCTCGCGAAATCGACAGGGTGTGCTCTCTTGAAATTCTGGCGGTTTCAAGATGCTGCTGGCCGCTCACCAGGGGGCGAAGACCGGCAAACATGCTGAGAACATCTCCGGGTTCAGGGTCTTTGGTAAGATATCGTGCGGTATGCTCTAACAGAAATTCTATTTCATGGTCCATGGGCAGTGGCGCCATGGACACGTCCTCCACCGGCGTGTCGGTGGTGCCCACAAGGACCCGGTGGTGCCAGGGAATCGCGAAGAGCACCCGGCCGTCGTCGGTGTGGGGCACCATGATGGCGGTTTCCCCCGGCAGAAAAGATCTGTCCAAGACAATGTGAACCCCCTGGCTGGGGCGCATGAACGGCGGCGTGACAGGATCATCCATCTGGCGGATCCGGTCGCTGAAGACGCCCGTAGCATTGATGACCGCCCGAGATTTCAATTCATACTCCCGGCCGCTTTCCAGATCCCGGACAATGACGCCGCCCACAAGATCGTTTTTTTTGATCAGCTTTACGACCTCCATGTAATTGAGGAGGGTGCCCCCTTGCTCGACAGCAGTTTGCGCCAGGTTGACAACCAGGCGGGAATCGTCGAATTGCCCGTCGTAATAGATGACCCCGCCTCGCAACTCATGGGTTTCAACCGTCGGAATTTTCTCTACGGTTTCTTCTTTGGATAGGATTTCCGAGGGGCCAAAGCCCTCTTTTCCGGCCAGCAAATCGTAAAGTTTCAAGCCGATCCCGTAAAACGGCCCTTCCCACCAGTCATAGGTGGGAACGATGAACGGCAGATCGTGCACGAGATGGGGTGCGTTCCGCCGCAATATGCCGCGCTCCTTCAAGGCCTCTAAAACCAGGGAGACATTCCCCTGCTGCAGATAACGAACGCCCCCATGAATCAATTTGGTGCTTCGGCTGGAGGTCCCGGATGCAAAGTCGTTTTGCTCCAGAAGTGCGATCCGGTAGCCCCGGGAGGCGGCTTCCAGGGCAACCCCCACACCGGTGGCGCCCCCGCCGATCACAATAAAATCCCATTTCTCACCGGCATCGGCAATTCTTGCAAGCATTTCTTCTCGGTTCATCATTTTACCCCATCGTTTGAAAAAAACCGGCCCGCCGCCTTTTTGGGCCGCCGGAGGGTTCAAGCCCCGCAGAAGAACCCTTGGGGTTATTCCTCCAAAAAGGTTGCGATAATTTCGGCCAGTTCCGGCGTTCTTAAATAGCCGTAGGATTTGTGCGGGTTTTTTTCGCCCCCATATTCATAATTGTTGATAACCATCATATCTTCAGGGCGAACATATCTGGCGTTTTCCCTAAAATCATCTTCCAGCTTGTAATTGACGGCGATTTTGTCTCTGAGGTCCGAAAGGTTATACCAGTGTGAAAATACATTTTCCGGCGTCTTAAGGTCTTGGCCCCGGGAGGGGTCGTTTTTGTGATCGGCAGCGATCTTGCTTTTGGTGATGGGCATGCCCAGCGGGGAACCGATGGTAACAAAGGTGTCGACGGGCACATCGGGAACATACTGGGTTAGTACATCATAGGCGATGATGGACCCCATGGAATGGGCGATTAGCATAATTTTTTTCCGGCGGTGCAGCTTCAAAACATTCGCCAGGTCCGAACATATGACCTCTTTGGCGCGGCAATCCTGTTGGGTTTGTGTGACGCAGAAGTTCCGGTAGTATATGTCCAGCTCCCTGAAAAAATTGTGAATGATAAAGTCGGCGATGGATTCGTAATTGATCGTAAAATCTTCATTTAAAAATATATGTTGCAGTTGTTCCGACACATAGTCGAGGATTTTCTGCCGGAGTTCACCCGGCTTTTTTTCTTCGGCGTTGGGGGGGGCCGGGAAATAGGGATCTTCCAGATACAGCGGGTCTTCTTTGTCTTTGATTCTCCGTTTCAGGGGGGCCGGATGCAGATAATCCGCCCAGTAAACCAGCTCGAAATTAAAAAAAAGATTCGCCCTTTTGATTCTTTTGAAGCCCTCGTGCATCGACGCTTTCCACCATGCGCGTAGAATTTTTTGCGGCGGTTTGTTTCCCAGTCCGTGGATGCCGATGATGATCTTAGCCATATCTACCTTAACGTGGGCGCGGGTCGGATTTCGATTCCAGAAACGACAACACCCGATCCGGGTAGTTTGTAAAGACCCCGTCCACACCCAAAGCGTCCATCCTTGCGATATCTTCAGGATGATTTACCGTGTAAACAAAAACCTTTAAATTCCGGTCATGCGCATCGGTGATGAATTCACGGCTGACAAATTCAATGCTTTGATGGACCGAATAGGCCGCCAGCTTTTGGGCAAAAAGTGCGTATTCTAAGGGGATGCCGGCGATCAGGGCGCCGATTCGAATTCGGTCGTCAAGCTGTCTTACAGCGGCGATCTCATGATGATTGAACGAAGAAACCAGAAAATTGTTTGCGTCCCAATGGGTTCGAATTCTGTCCTGAATCACCTTTACCACCCATGCCGCGGTACCCGGCAATTTCAGCTCGATGTTGATTCCGGCCCTTTCCGATACCAGGTCGAGGACTTCTTCGAGGGTGGGGATTTTCTCCCCTTGGCCGGCGTCCAGTGTTCGCAAGTATGAAAACGTCTTTTCCCATACGTAACCACTGCCGTTGGTGGTTCGTTCGAGCCGGTTGTCGTGGATGACCACCAGATGACCCTCGACAGGATACACGTCCACTTCGACCCAGGGGGCCCCGAGTTCCAAGGCCTTTGCAATGGACTTGAGCGTATTTTCAGGCGCATGCCCCATGGCACCACGATGCCCGATACATAACATGACGCCTCCAACGGATTCTAACGGTTGTCCCCATAGCAGTCTCCCCGACGGGTGAGAAGGTTCGATGTCTTAGGAGTTGTATACATCAACTTGCGGGCATTATCAATTTTTTTAGGCCTCCGGGAGAGGGAGGACGCATTTGATTTCGGTACAGCGAAGCGACGGCGTGTTTCTCTTGGAAACCGACGGGCTGTTTGAAGGGCTTTAGCACCCGTTAGACCGAGCCGAATGAAATTATGGTTTAAAACACCCATCGGATATGTTTTTGACGAATTGTTCTTTACAACTCTGGCACGGCTCGGGCTTACGGGTGCTAAAGCACAAGTTTCAGTCGGTTGGAAAGAGATATGCGCCGCCGTGGAGCGTTCTCTCTATTGGGATTCAAATGCGTTTGCCCGGCCTCCGAAGCCCTTTGGTGAGATAACACCACAGGATCACCGACGTCTTCAAAAATGATCCACGCCTTCTTTTTTTCTTCAAAGGTTATTTTCGAACAGCGCTGTCATCGCCTGGGGAATTTCCGGAGTCTCCAGTGTTTCCGGGGCTTTTTCCTCCGCAAGATTCAGTGTGAGGGCCCGGGCATGCAGCGCAAGCCGGTCAAAGTCAAAATTACGACGAAGATAGTTTACGGACCGCGTCGAGCCGTAGCGTGCATCCCCCACCACCGGATGCCCGGATATTTTTGCATGGCGCCGGATCTGATGTTTGCGGCCGGTGAGGGGCTCCATTTCCACCAGGGTGTAGCGGCCGCTGCAGTGGAGGATCCGGTAGCGGGTCTCGCTGGGAAGACGGCGACCGGAGCCTTGGGGATGACGGCGTCCGCCAGCGGTTTTGGCAAGCGGCCAGCCCCATGTCCCCCAGGAATCGTCGCCTTCCGATTTATCCAACCGGCCGTGCAAAACACCCACATACCGCTTTTTGACCTGCCGGGATTCAAACTGTTTTGAAAAAAATCGAAACGTCTTCGGATCGGCGGCCAGCAGGATCACGCCGCTGGTTTCCTTGTCCAGGCGATGAACGGGGTTAACGCCAAAATCGGGATCGACATCCATCTGTCTCCGAATTTCGGATTTTTTTTGAATCAACCTGGATACCAAAGCGCAAAGATCCCTGCCAGGTTGGTTGTGAACGGTAATCCCCGAAGGTTTATCCACGGCCATCCAACCCTTTCCAACGGCAATCACCGGTATTTGTATCGATTCCCTTTCAATGGGTGTCATCTGGTCCCTATGCTCATTGCCGGATCTGCGTCCCCGAAATTCAGCTGGGCGAACTGTTGTAGTTCAAACCATTAAGAATCAAGGTTTGGCCACAATCCGCGGGTTCACGGATATGGGTTGGAATTGTAAAAAAATGTGTTAGACATCAGTTAGAACCCCATCGAATTGCACACCGATTCCTTGGGAATCAACCCTAACAATTTTACCACTGACAGTTATGTCTTTTTCAGCTTTGGCGGGGGAAAATGTCATGGTAATTTGCTGATCGATATTAAAGCTGAAATCGGTATGAATAAAGACGCCGCCATTACTTATATTTTGAATGAAACACATATATGTAAACCCATTGGTTGAGAGCTCAACGGGAATCGAAAAAGGTCTCCGAGGAAACTCTCTTAAATCAAGGTGTTTTGAGTGATACCAATGGGTCAGCTTTTTCAGAAGTTCTCGTCTTTTTGCTTCAGATATACCGGTAATCAATGACGACAGGTCTTTTCCATGTTCGGTTTGGGATAACTTAGAATTTAATATGGACTTAAGGTTTCGCCGTTCGGCTTCGGACATGAAGGAAATTATTTGGAACAAAAGAGCGTTAACTTCATATATATTAAGTTCATCTTCGTTGTTTGGCATGGATAGAACCCTGATTTCGTGTCTTTCATTTAGATCTTTTAGAGAGTCTCCCGGATGCCTTTTTGAAATATCATATAAATCAAGAACATATAAGATTCCCAAAAAAATGTCAACAAATGCAAAATCCTTTATCTGATTCCAAAGACCCGGAAAACAAATTCGACAAACTCGTAAAAAGTCTTTTGTGAGCGATATCTGACCATTTGGGGATCCAGTGTTTCAGGCGGTGATACGTTAAAAATTACCCTACCGTTGCAAAAGTGGAAGATGCTGCCCCGGTGAAATAGGCTTCGCCCCGATGAAATAGGCGTTGCATTTCATTGGGCAAGCATTTCACAGGGCAGGCAGATCCGAGCTCGCCCGCTAGCCAAGCCCGCCCGGCATTCGCCTGAGACGCAGCCGATGGCGGACGGGCAAGACGAGGCGGCCTGGGGCGCCCAAGGTGAAGCCGTAGTAATTTACTGCGAACCTTTGCCAATCCTCCAGAGGCGGACAAGCACTGGAGATGGGGCATCCTCGGCTTGTCGGCTTATAGAGGGCTTTCCCATTGGGTAACTCCTACACAGAAAAAATATCGCTTTATCTTGCTATTTTGAAAGCATAGCGTTCATCATATCGCCGGCGTTTTGAGCATGGTCTGCAATAGAGCCGATTATTTCAGTCAGCCGGACCAAATATATTATGGAAACGGCATCTATTTCCATGTTAAAAACCTTCTTCTTAATAATATATTCGAAATTATCGACTTCACGTTCTTGCTGGTGTAATGTGTGAATGATATTCTTGACCACGACGCGTTGTTTTTCGGAGTAACTCTTGAAGTATTGTCTTGCTTCGGCCACCATTGAAGCCAGCTTTTCGATGGGATCAATAACGGCATTGATCAGAAGCGCAAAGTCTTTTTCAAGCTCTGCCGGAATCTTTGTTTCGCTTCTGTAGGAAATCCAGTCGAGTGTATCTTCCACAGCATCAAGAACACCGTCCTGTTGTTTTAAATATCTGAATATCAGAAAAGTGGATACGGGTGTCATGGTTCGTTTTGGAATATGACCACGAATACGACGTTTGATGGCATCTGCCTCGCTTTCCAGTCGGGTAACCTCATCTCTAAGTTCTTCAAACGTTTTACATTTGGGTGAGAGATAACACGCTATGGCCTGCTGAAAAGCCCATGTACATTCCTTTACTTTTTCGGCATGTTCCTGAAGACCTTCAAAAGGTGATGTCATAAACATATTCAAAAATGGTATCCGCATAGCCATCTCCTTTTATAAAATGAATTGAAGAATTTTAAATATGACCATACTGGTAACAGCAGCAGCGGGCACTGTTAATATCCAGTATAACATAATTTTATAAACAATGCTAAAATTGACGGCTTCAACTCCGCGCGCAAACCCTATTCCCATAACTCCGCCCACTGCAGCATGGGTAGTTGAGACCGGCAGCCCCATTTTTGAAGCCAAAAGAACAGTGGTTGCTGTTGCAAAATTTATTGCAAAACCTCGTGTATTACTGAGAGCCGTTATTTTTTTGCCCATGGTTTCCATGACACGGTGACCGGCCATTGAAATTCCACAGGCAATACCGATACCGCCAAAGATCAGGAGAAAAAAAGGCACCGGAACTGTGGCACCGACACTACCTGTTTTGACCAGAAAATAGATTACAGCAAGAGGACCGATCGCATTGGCCACATCATTGGCCCCTTGTGCCAGAGAAACATAGCAGGCTGTCCCGATTTGGATAAACCGAAATATCTCTTCTGCACCATTAAGGCCACTTCGTTTAACAAACCGCTTTAATACTCCCATCCCAGCGAATCCAAAAGAAAATGCTATGATGAATGCTATTATCAGGGCATCCGGTGTCTTGATAGACAGACTTTTTCCCAAAGAGGTTTTAAACAGAAATGACAAAACAACGATGAAGACCGTAGAACCGATAAAAAAGGGGGACAATTTCAGAGACCGGATAAAAGCATTTTTTTGAGAGAGAATTAATTTTAAGATAATTTTGAACAAAAAATAGGAGATTGCAAGGCTGAAGAGAGGGGAAATGATCCAGCTCATCACAACCGCAGCGAGTTTCATCCAATTAATGACTGAAAATCCGCCAGCTACGATTCCGAAGCCGATCATGGCACCAACAATCGAATGCGTTGTAGAAACCGGTAAAGATTTCCAAGTGGCAAAATTGACCCACAGGGAAGCAGCCAGCATTGCAGAAAGTGCGCCGATAAGAACCAGATGGGGATCGGTTAGAATATCCGTCGAGACAATGCCTTTACGGATTGTATTGGTAACATGGGCGCCAATAAATACAGCACCAATGACATTCAATATTACGGCGATAAATATAGCCTGTCGAATCGTTACAGCTTTGGCGCCCACAACAGGCGCCATGGAGTTGGCAACATCATTGGCACCGATGTTCCAGGCCATGTAAAAACCAACAATGTAACCAAAGATCAGGACGTAAATTTCTTGAGGCATTATTAATTTAAAAAGATTTTTGAATCGTTAAAGGATCTTTTCAATCTTAGAAGTTTACCCGCCGGTTTTAGCCGATTTCCGGATTGTCAGAGCCATACTCCAGAATAAATTTTGACTCATTTTGCCGGAACACCTGCCATATCCTATGGGGTGGAACGCTTTTGCAACCACGATGAAGCCAGTATCATATGGATGCGAGCTGTTTGAGGTTTTTCCAACCCGGAACGCTGAACCCTGAACCCCTCAACCTAGGTTTCATTAGCTGGGATTGCTCTCGGTAGAAACCTCGATAAAAGGTTGTTTTTTGGCTTTCTTTCCGTATTTTTTAAGGGCTTCGTCTAAAAGGCGCCTTATGGCTTCGGAGCGGGAAGGTCTGCCATTTTCATGGCGGTAATCATCGATATGTTTTATGAGCCGGTCGTTCAGCATAATTAGTATTTTAGATTTTTAGAAACCGAAACTCTATATATTAAAAATCACTATCAATCAAGAAATATTACTGGACACGGAAATATATGCAGGCCAATTTATGAGCAGATGCTTAAATTTTTCAATAAAAAGCCATGAACTTTATATCAGGGATTTTTAACCAAAGGCATGCCAAAACGGGGGGGAAGTTGAAAACGAAGACAATACATATTCACACCCATGAGACTGGATGCGTTTTTGGGCTTGTTCCGGGAAATATAAAGCCCCTGGGGCCACATTTGCCCAGAGGCTAAACGCTTATAATATTTCTCCCGGTTTGTTTACGACCAATTTCAGTTTTATCCCATCTTTTTATTTCAGCGACGTTTCCAATCATACCTGTCACGCCGCAATTAGATCTTTTATTTCGGTCTTTAATAAACCAAATAAGGGAAGCACCAAATGCTCAATAAACTCGGAGACAAGAAAGGCGATTATTAATGTGATAATTACACTTTTTACCGAAGTCTTCCTCAGTCAATAATCAGGCGGCCGGCCACTATCAGAAGAATCATTATTAAAAAAGATGCCGATGTTCTATGTAAGCGATAAACCGATTTCCGCATCCCCTTGGGAGACAATTTAAATTTTAAAATTAAACCAAGAAAAACCATCGCTGTCACCATTATTAAGCCCCATTCCGGGAGGGGGGATGACCGACAAGAAGACAACAGAAAATGAAAAAAAGCTATGACCAGGGCGACTGGATTTAAAACATAATGAAATCTCATCAAATATTTTTTCTGAAGCTTATCAAGGCCCTTGAATGAACTTTTCGTTTGTGGATCTAACGGAAGAAAGCGACTCGCCCCTTTCATAAGGATGCTGAAGGCGATGGTCAAGTTTGCAGCCACCAGGAGCCATGCAGCGGTTTGACCTGTAGTCTCATTCCCTTCGTCATCTTTTTTGCCCTGCCGTCTGTTGTGATGGTCATCATCATACTTTTCTTTGATATTCTCATATCGTTTGTAATCTCTTTGGTTCGTTTTGTGATCATCTGCAATCACCAAGTCCGGAACAACCTGAAAAATCGATAATATTAAGAGGACCGAAATAAAGCATATCTTCTCGTACTTTTTTGAGTTCATTACTGACACCTAATCTTTTAGAGATTCTATTCACCTAACAAGCAGATTTTATTTGGTTACAGGATGTTAAGTACTGTGGCACAATAAGAACCTAAAGAAACCGATCTTTGAGTAGACCCCAAACTACAAGGCCTTTATCTTTGAATTTCCCAAGGCCTTTTGTAAGATTTATTGGCTTAGTTATAGTCTCTTCATAAAAATTTTCTTTATTGCCAAAATTGTTTTTAGTTTTCGTCTTACTTGCCAAGCCTTCACCTGCTCCAAAATTACGGGACATTCTACCGGTTTTGCAGTTCTTAATGGAATAGCTCGAGCAGTAATACTTGGTTTTTTCCCATTTCGGCAATTTATTAAGATGTTCGATGAACTCACCTTTTAGAAAACCCGGTTTTTCCGTTCTATAAGGGCCTATGAATAATATTTCTCCTACAATATAGCATTTCCCGGCCCTAAGGAGACCGAAACCAGCCTGAGTTTCCCACGATATTTCGCCATGTTTCTTTTCAATAATTTCAAACCGACCCAACCTGTAAGAAGTGTCCTTGGTCATACGCCCCCTTTTTAGGGTATGTTTTACAGAAATAACAATCGATCCAATTCCTTACTGTCTAACGCTGCCCCTTCTGTTCCTTAATGAAGTTGATCTCAAATCATAGACCGGGCCTTTGTAGGACTTAGAATGGCAGGACTATTCGTGGCGTAACGCTTCAATCGGATCCAGCTGCCCCGCCTGTCTGGCCGGAAAGTAGCCGAAAATGACGCCCACCGCTGCGGAAAACAGGAAGGCGATAGCGACAATCCCCGGATCAAAAACAAAGGGAACAGCGAGAACGCGCGCGCCTATCGCGGCCGCCACTACCCCGAGGATGATGCCGATCAGCCCCCCAAAGGAAGACAGCACCACGGCTTCGACCAGAAACTGCATCAACACATCCCGCTCCAGGGCACCGATGGCAAGCCGGATGCCGATCTCCCGTGTTCTTTCCGTAACCGATACCAGCATGATATTCATGATTCCGATTCCCCCGACCAAGAGGCTTACCGCCGCCACTGCACCCAGCAGTCCGGTAAGTACACGGGTCGTTCCGGTCATGGTACTGACGAGTTCTTGCATATCTCTAACGTGGAAATCGTCCTCTTCGTTCATGGTAATACGACGACGCTCCCGCATCAGTCGCTGGATATCCTCTTCGACTTTGCTGGTGGAAACGCCATCCTCTGCTGAAACATAAATTCTACTCACATCTATATTCCCGGCCATGCGCCGCTGAAGCGTGCGTAATGGGATCAGCACGAAATCATCCTGATCGGTCCCAAAACTGGACTGCCCCTTGGATTCGAGGACGCCGATCACCTGGCATGAAAGCTTTTCCAGTCGGATCGTGTTGCCCAAAGGGTTCTGACCGCCAAAGAGCTCTTTACGCACGGTTGCACCCAGAATGCACACGCCTTTTCCTCCCCGGAGTTCACTGTCTGTGAATTGGCGCCCGCTCTCGAGCTGCCAGTTGCGGACCACCAAATAGGCAGGAGTGCTGCCGATAACCGAGGTCGCCCAGTTTTCATTTCCGTAGATTGCTTGTGTGCTTTGGGAGGCCATGGGTGCCACTGCAACCAGTCCGGAGATTTCCCGGGCAATGGCGTCTGCATCGTCCACCTTAAACATGGCACCGGTTGACTGGGTGCCGCCGGGACCGTGGCGGTGCTGCCCGGGTCTAATTTGCAAAAGATTGGTGCCCAGTTTCGTGATATCGGAAGTCACCTGTGCCGTCGCCCCTCTGCCGAGGGTCACCATGGTGATTACGGCAGCAACTCCGATAACGATACCCAGGATGGTCAGCGATGAACGCATGAGGTTGCGCCGGATTTCCCGAAAGGCCAGTAAAATCGTTTCCCTTAACATTATAACATCTTCCCGTTTTCCTCATCGGTATCGATGATCCCGTCGAGGAAGCGAATGATTCGTTTTGCATAGGCCGCCATATCGGCATCATGGGTCACCAGGACGATGGTGATGCCGTATTCATGATTGAATGCATCAAGCATCTCCATAACTTCACGACTGCGGGCAGAATCCAGGTTGCCGGTGGGTTCGTCAGCCAGCAACACCTTGGGGTCGGTAACGATGGCCCGGGCGATGGCGACCCGTTGCTGCTGTCCACCTGAGAGTTCGCCGGGCGTGTGTGTTTCCCACCCTTTGAGCCCAACCGCTTCAAGGGCTCGCAAGGCGCTTTCCCGTCGCTCATGGGCCGGGACGCCGCGATAGACCAAGGGCAGTTCCACGTTCTCTATCGCCGATGTGCGATTGAGGAGGTTGAATCCCTGAAACACAAATCCCAGATAATGCCGGCGTAACAGCGCGCGCTGGTCCCGAGACAGTTTCCCCACATCGACACCTTCAAAAAGATAGGCCCCATTGCTGGGAGTATCTAAACAGCCCAGAATATTCATGCAAGTCGACTTTCCCGACCCGCTTGGCCCCATCACGGCCACGAACTCACCTTGGCTGATGTGCAAATCTATTCCCCGCAGGGCTTTCATGGCCGCGGAACCCGTGCCGTATACCTTGGTTACGCCTTGAAGTTCTATAAGGGAATGTTCGCTGATTTGCGTGGAAAAGGTTGTCTTCATCGTTCAGATCTCTTCGTATCGACCACGAGTGGCATCCCCGGATCAATGTCGCCGCTCGTCACCTCGGTCATTCTGCCATCCGTGGTGCCGATGCTGACAGCAATGGCGAGAAGTTTTCCATCGCGCAGCGTCCAGACATGCTGAAGTTTTTTGTCGGCGGTGGAGTCTTTACGCTGTTTTGACGGCGCTCTGTGCCGACGTGGCAGGAGTTTATTAAGTAAGCTGCCGTTGGATGGGGCCTCTTTTTCTTTAACCGGTGGTATAAAACGCAACGCAGCATTGGGCACCAGGATCGCGTTTTTTACTTTGTTGACGGTAATGTCCGCGGTTGCCGTCATCCCCGGTCGTAAGGACAGATCCGAGTTGTCCATGTTCAGGACCGTTTTGTATGTGACAACTCCGTTTACGGTCTGAGAACCATACCGGACCTGGGTGATCCGAGCCGGGAACGTCCGGCCCGGGTGGGCATCGACGGTGAAAGAGGCCTCTTGTCCCTTTGTTACCTGACCCACATCAGCCTCGTCCACGTCCACATGAAGTTCCATCTGTGTCAGATCCTCGGCCAGGGTGAACAATATCGGGGCCTGAAACGAGGCGGCCACGGTCTGGCCGGGTTCCACGTTTCGAGTAAGGACAATGCCGTTAATGGGGGAATGGATGACCGTTTTTGCCAAATCCGTCTCGTCGGCTTCGAGAGTGGCCTGGGCCTGGGACACCTGGGCCCTTGCGGTGGCCTCGGTGGCCTTTGCCCGATGCAGCACCGCCTGCGCCGCATCCAGGTCCTGCTGCGACGGCACCATGTTATTGCTCAATTCCCACACCTCCTTTAACCGCGCCAGTTGATCTCCCGACTCTTTGACAGTGGCCTGTACCTCCAAAACCTTTGCCCGGGCCGATTCCAAGGCAGCTTTTGATTGCAAAACCTTGGCTTTCAGCTTGTCGGTGTCCAGTCTCGCCAGAATCTGGCCGACTTTCACCCGGTCATTGTAATCCACCTCGACGGTCTTGATGATACCGGACAATTCGCTGCCCACATCCACCTGGTTTGTCGGTTCCAGGGCACCTGTCGCTGTTACGGTCACGGTTAGGTCTCCCCGCTGAACTTTCTGGGTCTGATACTGAATGGAATTTGATTTTTTTGTCCCCTTCCAAACAGCAGCACTTGTCACGCCCGCGATCACCAAAAGGGCTACAATAAGCCACCGTTTCAGGTGTTTTTTGCGGTCCGAGGACTGATCAATACCAAGGGTTTGACCGATATCGAATTCCGGGTTTGTATTTGATTTCATTGCTTCCTTTCAATTCAGAACCAAGTTAATTCGCTTCGCTCACAATTGGAATGGTGGAATAATGGAATGGTGGAATGATGGGTTTAAAGGAATTCTACTTATTAAAAATGATTTTTTATCCACTTTTTTACCCAATATTCCATTATTCCAGTGGCTCGATAGAATGTGATGCTAAAAAATATTTTTTATTACAACGAGTTGTAGAAATTCCGAGACGTTTAATTAGTGTTATCAGGTAATAGGGATTTCCACCCACCTCCCAGGGATTTGTACAAAGCGATTAAATTCGACGTCACTCCGCCCTCGCTGACGGCTAACTGATCTTGGATTGATAACAACGACCGCTGGGCAATCAGGACATTGCCAAACTCGATGAGTCCGGACGAATACTGTTTTTGGGCAAGTTCAACAGCACGCCGGGCAGCTTCGGTCGCTTCGGTCAGCGATTGTCTGCGACGTTGTTCCTTGGCGTAGGCAACCAAGGCGTTTTCGACATCCTCCAGTGCCCCGAGAACCGCCGCCTCGTATCGGATCAGGGCCTGCTCCTGCAAAGCGGATTGGACTTCAATGTTGCTCCGGATGGCCCCGGCGTCGAACAGCGGCCAGGCAACCGTGGCGCCGATACCATGGGTTCGGCTGCCCAATGAAAACAGGTTGCCCAGGGACAAGGCTTCAAGACCGATGGAGCCGAGGAGCGAAAACCTGGGATACAGATCCGCCGTGGCAACACCGATTTGCGCCGTCTGTGCGGCCAGCCGGCGCTCCGCTTTTCGGACATCCGGCCGGCGTCGCAAGATATCGGCCGGCACGCCGACAGCCACTTCAAGCGGGGTGACCGGAATGGCTTTGCGTTCCGCCAAGGCATCCCGCAGTGAACCCGGATGCTGTCCGATCAGAACGGCCAGGCGGTTCTTTGCCTGCTCAAGGCCGGTCTGCAAACCGGGTATCTGGGCCCGCGTCTGCTCGAGACTGTACTTGGCCTGTTCTACATCCAGCTGTGTCGTCAGGCCGGCTTGACGGCGCCATCGGGTGATATTGTATGTTTCTTTTTGTGCATCAAGATTGGCTTCTGCAACCGACAGTCGGGTCTGAAATGAACGCAACTCGACATAATTCAGGGCAACTTCAGCAAGCAGGCTGACAAGCACATCCCGCAAATCCTCTTCACTCGCCTGTAGCTCGGCTCCAGCCGCTTCAACGGCACGTTTTTTGCCGCCAAACACGTCCAGCTCCCAAGCGGCATCGAAGCCTGCGGCGTAGAGTTCTCTCTCGCTGCCGCTTCCGGTTTCTTCGCTGCTGCGGCTCGACCTGGCCGAGCCGCTGGCGTCGATGGTCGGAAAACGGCTGGCCTCGCTGATGCCGCGGCGAGCACGGGCTTCACGAACACGTGCGCGCGCCTCCTTAAGACCCAGATTTCCTGCAATTGCTGATTCAACCAGGTTCGTTAGTACAGGGTCATCGAGAATCGACCACCAATCGGCCAGTGCTCCTTTGTTTAGATGTTCCCCGACCAGGCCACTTTTTGCCGGCGTATGCCATGCTTCGGGCATGGGTGTGTCTGGTGCCATATAATCGGGTCCAACAACCGCGCATCCGGCAAAAATGAACCACATCAGCGCGGCAGGTAAAAGTGCCCCAAATCGGATCGGGGCTATTTTGATCGGTAAGTTCATGGCTTGTTTACATTTCAAGTGATTGTTTCCCAAATCGATTGATCGCTTCAGATAGGGTTAATTTTTTCCTGAATTTGCAGTCCCGGTCAGGGATTTTCATGACGAGGTGATTTTGCATCGGACGGCAGACTTCTGTCCCGTGAGTGTCGCGGAAAATGCCTCAGATGTTGAGCCAGGGATCTTCTCTCCGCCTGACTGAATTGTTTCGCCAATTCGATGGTTGCATCTGCCAAACGCCGCTTCATGAGACTGCGCAGTTCGTGTATTTTTTCAATTTGAAGTCGGTAGGCAGCTTCATCAAATTCAGGTGCGGATAAAAGGTTCATCGCTTCTTTTCTTGCTTTTCGCAGCTGATTGTATGCATCCCGATTGTTCAGATGAACCCTTTCCACCGTTTCAAGAATCAACGCTCCCTTATCCTCGGGCAATTTCGACGCAAATTCTTGCACGGAGTTTCGAACAAAGCGTTCTATATGGAAGCGATGCGTCACATCGCCAATGACAACGCCGACCAGCAAAACGTTGAGGAGAAGTGAACTGAAAATCAGGATTTTTATCTTTTTGCTCATAGTACATCTCCTTCATAATTTAGAAAATCTTCCAAGTTGGTTTCATATTGTTCGGCGGAAACATACCCCGATGAATTTGAAAAACCTATTGTAAATCCGATGATCAAAGTAAAAATGAGCGAAACAGAAACCGCCGTAAGTGCACGCCTGGACAAACTGAATTCGGAAAGTACCTCCGAGAAGAACACGCCAAGATTGCGTTGCGCTTTTTTCTTTTTGGGCAAAGCGGCTGCGACAATTCGCCTTGTCAGGTCTCTGCTCGGTTCTTCATACTTTCGTGTTTTGAGAACCCCTTCAAAACGTTCCTCGTCTTCCACCAATTTCTGAAGTTCAGGAGAACTATCCAGTGCCTTCAGCCCTGACGATCTTATGTCTTTTGGCCAACACCGAACATCCGCGCCATACATAAGCAGTTTTTCCTTGAACTGTTCAAAGTTCATTATCATCGTGAACCTCCGCCAAGATATCGTTTGACTTTGTACTTCAATGTCGTTTTGGCACGCATGACAAGAGATTGCAGCGCTTTCACCTTCACACCAATGATTTGGGCCGCCTCATTATTGCTTAATCCTTCATAAAAGCATAGGTTAACCGCCAGCTGCTGTCTTTCCGGCAATTCTTGTATAAATCGCTCCAATACAGCCTGTTTTTGATGCACATCGAATAAGACGTCCGGCCCGGGATTTTCGTCTGCGAACTCTATGTCTTCGGGTAAGTTTATCAACTTTTTCTTCTTGCGAAGATCAAAACACAGGTTTATGACGACCCGATAAAACCAGGAGGTGAATTTGGTTCGTTTACCGGGATCCCAAAGATTCGGCCTGTCCCATAGTTTTAGAAACGCTTCCTGCACAATATCCTCTGCATCGTCCTTGCTGAAAACAAGGCGATAGGCAATACGATAGAATCGATTTGAGTGACGATCTACAAGTTTAGCAAAAGCTTCATGACTTCCCTCCTGTATCTGGCAGATCAGGGATTCGTCATCCAGATGCAAGAGCTTTACGTCCATATTCACTGATATCTGCCTTCCGCCATGGTCTGATGAAAAAGCATCTCTTTGTCTGCCGGCACCTGAGCCGACAATTCCTGCCGCGAGCATCCGTCACGCGATCGGTCTCCGTAAATTTCGTAAGCCGCGGACCACACGTCCAGCATAACAAATCAGTGCCGATAGAGTCATTCTTTTTCTCATGATTGTTTCCAAAGGCCCCAAGCATGCTTATAGTTACTAATACGAACGAAAATTGAAAAGTCTTCGCTCTTTTTTTTCTTTAATTATACCAAACCATCGGCCATCGTGTCGACTTAACCTTAAATCTTTAGATATTGTAATTAGGTAGAGCCCATCCACAATTGTAAAATAGACACTGTGGGTTTCCTATTCATAAATGAGCAATTTTTGTTCGGATCAAGGCCGCCCCAGTTAAATATGCTTCGCCCCGATGAAATCGGCGTTGCATTTCATTGGGCAAGCATTTCACGGGGCAGGCACAAGGGTTTTCGGTGAGGCATACTCCCTGTATGCCGCAGCCGGAAACCCGCGGAGAACGCGGATCCGGGCAAAAAGGGCCATTTATGGATGGAAAATAGATAGGGAAAGAAGCTGCCGGTTGCTGGTATCCTTTGCACTGGATTTAGTGTGAGGATAGATTAAAAAAGCCATGGATATGAAGGATTGGGGCTTTTATATCAAAACCGGTCTTAAAAGGAGAGATTGCCGGGAATATCCGAGATGTGCTTGATTAAAGATGCCTTACCAGTATCGACAGCCATTCACAGCAGTCATTGATTTACAGATATGATATTTTTCTGGTGTCAGGTCAAGTAAACCCTATTTTTGATAATGGTCAAATCATCTCCGTCCACCGGCACATAATGGCACCGTGTGGTCCCTTACGTTGGATAATTATCTGGCCTGTTTTCAGTATGTTAAGGATGTCACTGGGGGTCAATTCAATCCGAGCAGAGAAAAAGTCTGGAAATGCGGATCATTATCGGCATTAAACTCATTTTGCCATGTTATTTATCCAATGTTAGGGTATAGCAGCGTTATAAAAATACATTTGTATCTACAGAATATGTAAAAAACTAAACCCTTATAATATTTTTCCCAGTTTGTTTACGATCAATTAAGGCAGTATCATTCGATAGGCAGTATTTACTGCTTAACGGCAACCAAAACGATACCTAATTTTTTTTCCAACGCATTGATTTGTTCAAGCTCTTCATCCTTAACTTCTGCTGGATTAATATCATGACAGGAAAAGGCCAACAGTGTCTTTCCGAGATCATTCTCCAGAGACTGGATGGCTTCCAGACTTGTGCTTTCGATTTTGGAAAGGCTACACAACATGATAAACCTCCTTTTTTGAAATCGTTAAAATGGACCCTCTAAATATTAGTACCCGGCAACCAAACAAATATTCAGCTTTGTTTTCCTTGTCACGGAGCATCCAGGATGCTTTGGTTGATCCGCATTTAATACAATTAGACACCGCAAACCCCTATTTCATTCCCGTTAAAATTTGGATTTTGCAGGTTATTCCTTGAGTGTTAATTGATATTTATTGATAAAAACCGGCTGTTTATGATGGCGGTTAAGCCAAAATTTATAATTGTATTATGTGTCTGGTTCAGCAGGAGCTCAGCGGAATAAGAAGTGCTGCACAATGGAAATCGAATCGAGATAGGAGCCTAATTTCAAAAGAGAATGTAATCAGTTTCAGAGCAATACATTAAAACCTTAGTTCTGTCAATATTATTATAGGTTGACTATGCCACTTTGTAGTATTATTGGGTGGTATTTGCCGATGGAAGGAGGTGATGTGGTTGATTCCATATTTCTTACCCGTATCGATACCATTCACAGCGATCATGGTTTTAAGTTGGATTCCTATAATTCAGGTACACAACGGCAGCTCGGGTTGAAGGTACCCATGATAGGCTTTGCATTTCTTTCGATAACGGCACTGCCGGCATACATCAAGGTGTTTGCGTGGATTTCCTTTCTTCGGACAGAGAATGTATATTTCGTTCTTTTCGCGCTTCATATTCGGCCTGTTGTTATATGCAACACCGCATAAATATCTTTGGGAAACACTTTGATAGAAATTCTTTCATATGTGAAGGACTTCCCCTCCGCCACACCCACCCATTTACAGGACGACCGGGTTAGATATTGAGTGCGGCTGCGGTAGCGCTCCTCAGCGCCGAACCTAGATTGCCCGGTGACGCTGCATCGCCGACCGCCATAACTTGCTTGACTTTACCCCTAAGCCGGTGCAGCAAGCTGTCTTCCGGCTCGGAATTAATAGCAAAAATAACGATATCGGCCGTGAGCGTAAACGGATGGCCGTCCTTTTTTCTCAGGTGAACGCAATCGTCTTCGATCGATGTTATCTCGGTTTCGGTATAAATAACGACCCCTTTTTCTGAAAGCCGCGACAAGAGACGTTCCTTTGGAATTTTTTTCATTCTATGAAGCACCTGGGGCAATATTTCCACGACTGTCACCTGTGTTTCCGGGCCGGCCAGCCAATCGGCGGTCTCACAGCCAATATCGCCGCCGCCGACAATTACGATCTTTCGGCCGATCACGGACCTGTCTTCATAGACTTTTCGAACCTCGGTGACCCGATCTGAATCGATGCCGGGAATGTCGGGCAAACCCGGCCGGGAACCGGTTGCCACAATGACCACATCCGGAACCCGAGCCAATATGTCCGATACTTCCGACGGTTGTCCGCAGCGGACTTCGACCTCGCTTTTATCAAGACAATGGTTCAGATAGCGAACCAGATCGGAGTTGTCTTGTTTAAAAGGTGCAATGCAGGACAGTCTGGCCTGCCCGCCGAGCTGCCCCTGCTGTTCCCAGAGTTCCACCGCATGCCCTCTCCGGCTTGCCGTAATGGCCGCCTGGATACCGCTGGGCCCCCCGCCGACCACCAATACTTTCTTTTTCTCGGTTGCCGGAAAAACCTTCCATGAATACTCGTTTCCCGCAAAGGGGTTTACGCCGCAACATCTTCCGATGCCCGGAACACCTTTTTCAGCACAATCCTGGAGGCAGTAATTACAGCGCCGGATGTCCTCGACCCGACCGGCCGATGCTTT
>JAQYVT010000022.1 GCA_030145345.1 Desulfobacterales bacterium | reverse complement strand
ACTTGAAGTGCCTGTGGAAAAACAACAGGAAAGAGAACTTGAACAAAAACCGATTCATGATTTGATCCTTGAAATGGACAAAAAAGGTCGGGATGAGTGGCAAATATCGAAGACCCTCAATGACAAAGGCTACCCGACATTCGATGATAAAGATAAATGGTATCCTTCAACCATACGCAACTTTTTAAATCGCGTAAAAAGTGACACTTGAGAGAAAACCAAATCTGCCGTGAGACAGGGACGGAAAGCCACGGGTTCCCAGCCTTTTGAAATAGCCGGGTTGCCTTGACAACAAGGTGGTTCGGTTTTTTTAATTAGGAGATGAGGAGTGAAATGATGGCGACTTCTTTCTTTGATGAATCCAGCGAACAATCACAAATAAAGGCCCAAATTGTAAGCAAATACTTCTGGGCATCGGCTACTGTAATTACATCGAGCAAGTATGTTGAGAGAATAGCATATATTGACATGTTTGGGGGTCCGGGACGTTACGAGGATGGTACTAAGCCAACACCATTATTAATTCTGGAAAAAGCCATCGCTGATCCAAGCGTATCTCTCCTTCCCATCGATTCATTCCACAAATCAATACCACAAATTAGTATAAACATTTAGAGCGATTATAATATTATTGACACTATTATTGTTTTCATATAGTTAAACAATACATTCTCTATCGAAACCAAACCGTTATCTTGATCGGTTCAAAATTGGGCATTATCCTTATAAAAATAAAAAGATAATGATCTTAGAAAACTTATCATTTTTTGATTGGATCTTTTTCTAATGGTGGAGGCATATCAGTTTGAAGGATATCATTGAGACCTCTTATCTGCTTCCCTACCTTGAGAGAGACGGAACCAAGTTCCATATAAAAGTATCGGTTGAAAAACAAGACAATTCTGTTCACCAAAAATCCTCTTCTCCTTTTTTAGTTGTCACTGAATCAGGACCATTTTCTCGCATTATTGATGCGAGTATTAAAACTGATGCCGGAACTAACATCGAGCCTGTATTCCTTCTGACGCAAAAAGATGAGTATCCCCTGACAGAGGATGAACTGTGGCCTCTTGACAATAGGACGATTGATCAATACTGGCAGCAAACTTTTGCATTTCATTCCCACGAAAAATCCGGCAGCCCGCTCTTTAAGTTGAAAGATCAGATTGGCAAAAAAGGAGAGCTGCTCCCCTTTCAACCTTTACTATATTGCATTTATAAACAGATCTATTTTCACCCTTTGTGCCCGGACTGTGGTGAGCCGTTACAACAATGTTGTAATAACGGCATGCTTAAAGAATATGGACTCCAGCCTTATTCCGAATCCCTCAAGCGCTACCTATTCTGTCCATCGTGCGCTGAATCAAAAGAAAAGCCCGATTTTTATGTATCCTCATTGGCCAACAATGATCCGGCGTTTTTGAAAAATAGATACGACTTAATAAAAAAATTCGGTCAGTTAAAAGGAAACGAGACGCTTGCGAGCCTGTTCCCATGTATCGATTGCAACAGGCATCAAGAGTGCTACAGCCCCGAAGGTTTAGCGGTTTCAAGAATCACCGCCTTATCTTTTTATCCTTTCTATATGCTGATATTTAAGGCTGATTCGGTCAACGCGCTTGACTTTTTATCTCTAATCTCAGGCGCTTCATATGAGGAATTAGAAAACCGGCTGGTTGCAAAACAACAACCGGGCCGACTAAACTGTCTGAAAGTTTTAAAACAGAACCGATCTATAGAAACTCCCTTTTTCTTCCAAAATGAGGATCGCTACTTTCTGGAAGTTTTGTATTTGAAGCTTGTTTTCCTGGATGAGATAGCACATACCATATTTTCAGGATTCGATACCTTTCAGCATCCTGGGCCTGGATTATTCATAGATAGAATCTGGGTAAAACTATCCGACCAAAACAGTCTTCTACCCTCTTTTTGGAATTTTAAACTAAATCTATTGGACATAATCGGCATCGACGCCCAATCTTTATCAATTTCGAAATTGCCCCAATCATATAGTCTTCATTTTCTCGGCGCTGTTTGGTTCTTTACGCTACTTGTCAATAGCAAACAGGATATCTCACATGTATATCAGATAATTGGAGAGGTTGTTGAGGAGATTGCCACCGAAGATGGTGCAACCTTTGAAAATTATCTGGAAAATGGTTTTCCTCCGGCGTTTTCCCCTGAAAATATTTTCTGGAATCCCAAGATAATGTCCGTTAAAGAAAATTGGCATAAATTTTGGAAGGCATCACTGTTTTTAGGATTTCGTTTACTTGAGGGCAGTCTTATAGACTTCAAACGGTGGTCAAATGAGGAATTTGGGCAGGAGCTGGAGAAACTCAGGCAACAAATCAGGGACAACTTGTTTCGACCAGAACCATTTGTTCCGACAAAGGAACATGCACTTGAAGATAAGGCCATTTATAATATTCTCAAAAAAATTATGAGCGAATGGCGAGACGAGGTTGAGACTCCATCGGATGAATTTGAAGCAACCATTATCTCAACAAAAACAGACGACACCATTGAAAACGGAACATCCCGGGATTTTCAAGAGGCCGCCGATTTAGACAAGACCATTATCCTTTCACCGAATGGCGAGATACCGGAAAAGTCAGCAGGCATTGAGCAAGAAGAAGACCTGGGCGAGACGGTTATAATATCAAGTAACGATGAAGCGCCTGCCAAAAAAACAGAAGCTGTCACTCAGGGTAATGATTACATAGAAGAGACGGTTATAATCTCAGCGGATGTTTCAGAAAAAGAGACAGCACCTCCAGTTGTGCCGGAAAACGATCTGGACAACACCCTCATATTAAAACCTGAAAGGTCAAAAACGACTGGCATGGCAGACCACTTCGATCACGAAGATGATGAAATAGAGGAGACGGTTATCCTGTCGCCTGATGATATCGGACAGCATCTTCCATCATCGCTTCCGCATGAAGCAGATGATTTCTCTGAAACGGTCATTATTCCAGCACCGAAGAGCACATCGAGGTCTCAGGAGGCTCCCCTAAGTCCGCCCTCTCGAGATGTCGGATCTGACGACACCGTAAAAGATGCCGTTACGCCGGATGAAGCATCGACTGATGAAAATCAGAAAACTGAAACGTCGGACATAGACGAATTTCTGGACGAAACCATTATTATCCAGCCGGGCCAAACCGTGCCGGATAAAACCAAAGATAATCACTAGCGCCATGACCGACCCGATACCCATAGACCCATTGGCAAATGAAATCAGGGATGTTTATATTTCAGACATCGATCAGGCGGAAAAACGAATTGAACAATTCGTAAAAATGAGGCTCAAAGACCTTTCGGATCCCGAAAGTTTAACTGTGCTGAAAAAACTGGTCGCTGAATTCAACCGCACGCCCCACGACGAGACATATGATTTAAGCCTGGACAATAATGTTATGGCCGGAATTTTTTCACTTTTGCTGGGAAGAGATGTTTCACAGGCCGATCTGTCCTCAACAGAACTCTTGCAAAGATTGGCCGAGTCCTTGAATACTATTTTTAATTCGCTAAATAATTTAATCAACGTTATTAATAGAACCTTGCTTGGAGAAGATTCCGGAGAGGAAACGATTCGTCAAATTATCGGTTTTCACCTTGAAGGAGAGGGACAGACTAAATCCCTGGAAAGCTACCTCGGACAGATCAACAAAGCGTTTCTAACCGTCCAGCGGTCCTTTAAAAAAACTGCTCAGATCAAAGTTAGTCAAATACTTCACCAAATGGATCCTGATAAGATTTCCGCCGAAGCGAGCGGGGGGTTTAAGATTGGACCGCTACGAAAGGCAGAATATTACCAAATATACGAAAAGAAGTTTCGCACGATTAAAAAGTGGTTCGAATCAGGGCGATTCATGGAGGAATTTCTACGAGAATTCGAAAAAAACTGCCAGAATCTATCAGAAGATTAAGGAGGTAAAATTGAGACAATATCTTAATACCTTGTTTTTTTTAACAATAATTTCTTTGACTTATTCATGTGCATCTCAACCTCTCCCACCGCCCCAGTGGCAATATGAAAAAGACGCCATCAAGCTTGATCTCAAAGCGGATCCGAAGTTAAATTTAGAGGAAGGAACACCGCATACACTCCTTGTCTGTGTCTATCAGCTCAAAGATCCAAATGCATTTAATCAACTGGCCGGAGATAACGACGGAATCTACAAGCTTCTGGAATGCAACCTTTTTGATGCGTCTGTGGCCACCGCTAAAAGAATAATTGTCCGCCCTGGACAGGACAGTGCTCTTGTTCTGGACCGGGCTGAAGGCGCCAAGTATGTCGCTGCTGTTGCAGGATATTACACCCTTCAAAAAGATCGAATGATACGGCTGTTCAAAATTCCCGTGGTGGCAGAAAAAAAAGGATTCATCAAACAAAAAAAGAATCAAAAACCCGGCCCATTGAATATTGAGCTGACATTAGGGCCGCAACAAATCCTGTCCGTAGAAGGGAAATAGAAATATGAAAAGACCGCTTTTCTGGCATCAAGGCCTTTTTTTACAACCCCAGCATTTTCAGCTAAAAGATCTTCATGACCAGTCATTGCTGACCCCTTTACACAAGTTTCTCAACCCTCATTTTTGGGGGATCGGCGATATGGAAATTCAGCAAGCAGCATTAGGGAATCATTCCTTTAATCTCTTAAAGGGAGAATTCATGTTTCCGGATATGGCCTATTTGGTTTTTCCCGACAATGCCGTGGTCCAAGCCCGGTCCTTCGAAGGGGCATGGCAAGAGGGGGGTAAATCTTTTACTGTATATGTCGGCCTAAAAAAATGGAATGACGCCGGCGAAAATGTAACGGTCTTATCCAACCTCAGCAACCTTTCTGAAGTCACCACCCGGTTCGTTACCACAACGGAAGCAGAGGAAATTCAGGATTTACACCAGAATGGCCCATCGGCACAGGTAAAAAGACTCTACTATGTGTTAAAAATATTCTGGGAGACGGAAAAAGATCTTCTGGGAGATTATGAACTTATTCCCCTTGCGCGCTTGGAAAAGGACGGCGATGAGATCATCCTTTCGGAACAATTTGTCCCTCCGTGTATCAGCATGTCGGGATCTGAAACCCTGGATAAACTGGTCCGGGAAGTCAGGAACCAGATCGCCTCCAGGGGGCGTCAGCTTGAAGCCTATAAACGTGAACGAGGGATTCAAAGCGCAGAATTCGGTGCAAGAGACATGGTCTATCTTCTGGCTTTGAGATCGTTGAATCGTTATATATCGCTTATGACGCATCTATCCGAAACCAAACGGATCCATCCGTGGCCCGTGTATTCTGTTTTAAGACAATTGATCGGAGAATTATCTTCTTTTTCCGAAGAGGTTTCTGTAAATGGAGAGCTTAAAGATGGAACCGCGCCTTTATCGAACTATGACCATCGCAGGTTGTGGGAATGCTTTTGGGGTGCAAAAACCCTGATTACCCGGCTACTGGATGAAATCACCGCCGGCCCGGAGTATATGATTCCGCTGCTGTACGATGGAACCTATTTTACCGCGGATCTTCCACCGGCGATCTTTGAAGGACGAAACCGATTTTTTCTGGTTTTCGAAACAGAGACCGATCCAAAAAATATACTTCAAACCATGGAGAACATCGCCAAACTGAGTTCCCGGCAAACATTGCCGATTCTGATCGCCCGCTCCCTTTCCGGAATAAAGCTTAAACATCTTGAAACCCCGCCCCAGGAACTGCCGCGACGGGCCCATTCTATTTATTTCCAGATCGATCACCACGGTGACCAGTGGGACCAGGTTCAAAAGGGGAACAATCTCGCACTCTATTGGGACACAGCGCCCGAGGATTTAAAGTTGGAACTTATGGCTGTGGGGAGGGCATAGATATGCGTCTGATCGATTATTTTATTAACATCATTGCTTATGTAGCATATTTGCTGAAACCAGGAACTACAAAACAACCCGCCTATGATCAAGTCAGAGCCGACATCCAGCGCCTAATTGCGCAAAGCGAAAGCTGTTTTGAAAATGGAACGGTTTCCCGGGAAGATTATGACATGGCGCGCTTTGCTGTTTTTGCCTGGATCGATGAAGCCATTATGCGTTCTTCTTGGAATGGTAGAACACATTGGCAGCGGGAACAGCTGCAGCGCCTGTATTACCAAACTACCGATGCCGGAGAGGTTTTCTTCGATCGGCTGAACACCATTGGTCTTCACCAAAGAGATGTGAGAGAAGTCTATTATCTATGTCTGGCCATGGGGCTTACAGGGCAATACTGTAATGAAGGCGACGAATACCTGTTGGAGCAGCTCAAAACTTCGAACCTAAAGCTCCTTACGGGAAGCTCGGTAGGAATCCCCTCCCTTGACAAGCGCGAACTTTTTCCGGAAGCATACCCGGTTGAATCCGCCGAGGGGACATCCTTAAAAGCAGAAAGACGTTTTTCACCGTTTACGCTAATATGCCTTGGCGCTCCTGTGGTTCTTTACTGGACTTTGTTCCTGATTTATCGTTTTGTGTTAAACAATATCGGAGAAACATTAATCAGCACCATACCTTAAAATCAAAATCTCGTTCAATTGCTTGTGAGCCATTCGACCATTTAACCCATAAAACTATTGGCGACATCTAACATGAAACAGCTTATTATCAAACCACTCAAAATATTTCTCCTGATCACTTTGATTTTACTTGCCGTTCTTCTGGTTTTCGGCGTTGTATTGGGTATTGGATGGCCGTGGTGGGTCGCGATTTTTATTCTGACAGGCCTGCTGGGGCTGGGGATGGGTCTTGTTTTTTTCAGAAAAATATGGCTTCGGCGCCGCGAACAGCGTTTTGTCAATCAGGTGATTGAGCAGGATGAATCCTATCTGAATTCCCTTGGAGACAAAGAGAGGGAAAATTCAAAAGAGCTTCAGGAGCGCTGGAAAGAAGCCATGGACGCTTTGAGGAAATCCCACCTGAAAAAATACGGCAACCCGCTTTATGTGCTGCCCTGGTATATGGTCATCGGCGAGAGCGGGTCCGGCAAAACCACTGCTATTAAAAGCGCCCGCCTTTCATCCCCTTTTGCTGAGATTAGCCGAACATCCGGAATTTCCGGCACAAGAAATTGTGACTGGTGGTTTTTTGAACAGGCCATACTTATCGATACCGCCGGTCGGTATGCCATTCCCATAGATGAGGGCCGGGATAAGGATGAATGGAGTAAGTTTTTATCTCTCTTAACCAAGTTTAGAAAAAAAGAGCCGCTAAACGGGCTTGTCTTAACCATTGCCGCTGACAAATTGATTGATTCCGATCCTGAATTGCTTGAAGAATCCGGCAGAAGCATTCGCCGCCGCATCGATGAGCTGATGCGGGCATTGGGTGCCAGATTTCCTGTTTATGTGATGGTGACAAAGTGTGATTTGATTCATGGCGTAAACCAATTTTACGATCGAATTTCTGAAAAAGGGCACGATCAGGCCATGGGAGCCCTGAACCATGACCTTTCGAAAGATATTTCTGAATTTGCCGGCCGTACCATGCATACAATGGGTGAGCGGCTAAAAGATTTCAGGCTCCTTCTATTTCATAAACCTGAATCCAAAGGTGCTGAGCCGGGCCTCTTGTTGTTTCCCGAAGAATTTGAAAAACTGCAACCGGGCCTGGGGGCCTTTATTCGAGGCGCTTTTAAAGAAAACCCATACCAGGAAACACCGATTTTAAGGGGTCTTTTCTTTAGCAGCGGAAAACAGGAGGGAAGTCCGTATTCTCACTTTTTAAAGGAACTGGGTCTAATAGAAGAAAAAGAGGTCTTGCCTGGAACAGATAAGGGATTGTTTTTACATGATATTTTCTCAAAAATACTGCCCGGCGACAGAAGACTGTTTGCGCCTACGCAGCGAACGCTTGAATGGAGTCGGCTGACCAGAAATATGGGGTTGACTTCTTGGGTGGCGATTACCATTGCTGTCTGCGGACTTCTGAGTTTTTCCTTTGTTAAAAACTTGAAAACACTCCGGGACGTTTCACACGAATTTTCAAAGCCGCCGGTATTGCAAGGTGAAATCCTGGCGGATACGATCATCATGGATCGGTTTCGTGAAGCAATTATGAGAGTGGAGGAGCAGAACCGAAGTTGGTGGGTTCCCCGCCTTGGATTAAATGAAAGCAGAAATATTGAAGTAACGTTAAAAGAAAAGTACTGTAAACAATTTCGCAACAGGTTTTTAGCTTCTTTTGACAAACAGATGGCTAAAACCATGACGCACTTTTCTCCTGCCACTGCGGAGGAAGTCCTCGGAAAATATGCGGCCCATCTGGTAAAACGCATCAGCCTGCTTCGAGCACGGATTGACGGTGAAGGCATTGAAGGGCTTCAATCCCGATCCCAACCCTCGTATGATACCGTTGCATTGGAAGCAGATCAAAACCTTATTCCTGAAGTCAGCAAAAAAATTACGAACTTGTACCTTTATTTTTTAAGCTGGCGGCAGGATAAGACAAACTTGAATCAGGAGATGAATAACCTGCAAACCTGGCTGAAACACATTCTGACAATTAAAGGCGCCACGTTGAACTGGCTTGCGGGTTGTGTCAATTCAGATCCAATTTTTTCACCTGTGACCATGACCGATTTTTGGGGAGACACCCTGGTAAAAGTTAAGGATGTAATTGTGCCCCCTGCCTTTACCATTGAGGGGAAAAAGCAGATCGATGTTTTTCTCAAAGAGATTGAGACGGCTCTTTTTGATCCTCTGATCATTGCCGGACAAAAACTTGAATTTGAAAAATGGTATCCTCGGGAATATTTGAACGCCTGGCATGATTTTGCATCGGTTTTTCCCAAAGGACCTGATAATCTTGGGGGTAAAGAGGAATGGAAAGCGGTTGCAGCCCGGACGGGTTCGGATCAGGATCCCTTCTTTGCCTTGTTCGCAATGATGGCCAAAGAACTGGAACCATTTTCCGGAGCGACAAATCGGCCCGCCTGGGTAAATTTTGTTTTTGAATTTAAATCAGCCAAACTTCAAGCCGCGGCAATAAAAAAAGATAATATCAAAAAAGCGGGCCTCCTAAAGAAGGCAACCCAAAAAGTAACATCAACCTTAGAAAAGGCTGAAAGAGCAGTGGGTGTAAAATCAGAAGGTGTTTTGGATATGGAAAGAAGGCTGATTGCCGGGAAGGCCTTTCTGGATTATCAGACTGCTTTGACTGAAATTGCGCAGATGTCATCATCTAGAAACGCCGCCTATAAGATGGCTGTCACCCTATACAGTGAAGATCCGGCCACCAGCCAGTCCTCTTTTTTCAGGTCGTATCATGCCGCCAGAGAACTTAAATCAACCTTGATTGATCCCGTCCAGAATTTGCAAGTGATGGAGAAGTTGTTAACCGGGCCCATAGAATTTTTACACGGATTTGTTTCCAAGGAGGCGGCGTGTCATCTCCAAAGCCAATGGGAGAAAGCGGTTCTGATGGAGGTTCAGGAAGTATCGGATCAAAGGAACATGCACCAAGACCTAATGGGTGAAGGCGGCTTTGCGATAAAATTCATTACAGGGCCGGCAAAACCATTTATTAGCCGAAGCTTGAAAAAGGGGTATTATGCCAGAAAGGTAATGGGTAGAAATATTGATTTTAATGAATACTTTCTAACCTATCTAACCAAAGGCGCCAGAGCCGCAAGACCAATAAAAGATACCTATAGCGTGCTCATCAAGGCCTATCCCACCGGAGCCAATAAAAACGCCCGGGTAATACCGCATGCCACCAGCCTGGAACTTCAGTGCGCAACAGAAACGCCGCGATTGGTCAATCTCAATTACCCTTTGAGTAAAACCTTTAATTGGTCACCGCAAACCTGTGGTGATGTTATTTTTAAGATAGAAGTCGGAAATCTTGTTCTGACTAAAAAATATATAGGATATCAAGCTTTTCCGAAGTTCATCAAAGATTTTGAAAGAGGCCAGCGCGTATTTTCCCGACGTGAATTCCCTGATGAAGCATCGGCGCTTAAACGGATGGGAATCAAAAACATAACGGTAAAATATCAGTTCAAAGGATACCGGCCGGTTTTGGAACTCCTTCGATCGGATCCGGGGAATATACCACGGGACATTGCAAGATGCTGGGACTGAAAGGCAAATCCAAAAACACCTGGAATTGGGCCGTATGCGGCAAGCATCCCGTAGCCATGGATTATTTCCGGGCGAGTCTCACCACCCCGCTTTTGCTTGCATTTGAAAGCTGGATTGAAAAGGGATATCTGATTTTAAGCAACCAGAGAAAACCTGCCCGAAGTGTTTACTCCTGGCGCTTTTGGGCCAAAGGTTTGAAAAAAGGAAACCTGATTTGCGGTGTTGGAAAAGATAGCAGCGACGGCATCGGACGACCCTATCCGCTCCTTATCATGGGAGACGGCACCCTTGACGGATGGGAAGATGATTGGGATCTTCTCCCCCATACCTTTGAAAAGATCTGGGATCAGATTGAATACATTTCCTCAAGGCGTTTTGATAACTTAAAGGACCTTGAAAATGAGGTTTGTGCCATTAAGAACCCGAGTCATGATTGGCTGGAGTTGAAATCTCAAAACAGAAGCCAGGGTAAACTTCAATCTTCGGCTAACGCCTTGACAACCTCAAAAGACAGTGGTGAAATAAGGGAACAAGCGGACCGTCTGGCTAAAAAAATGGAAGTTCTGGTACCCCTTGACAGCCAGGCCGAGGAAGACCCCCTTACGATGGCAGGCCAATGGAGTTCTTTGTTAAAAGTTCACAGTTCCGGTGTGCCGAATGCGGTATTTTTGGGCGGAGTCCCTGAAAAACATTTTCTGGCCGTTTTTAACAGGTCTTTAACTGCGAACGATTTTGTAAGACTCTGGTCGGCCCACACGGGTGCTCTGTAACTGTACAGATCGGTTTAACCATGCAACCATTTAGGATTATTTAATAAAATGCGTTACAAAGATCTTATCCAGGCCGGCAAACTTTCAGACGCCCGCAGTCATTTGATCGAGGCGGTTAAAGCTTCCCCCGCCGACCAGAGCAGTCGCACGCTTTTGTTTCAGGTTCTGGCTTACACGGGCGAATGGGACAAGGCCCGCCGTCATCTGGAAATCATTTCCGCCCAGGACTCAACCCGGCAGACGGGCGTCCAGGTTTATCTGAACCTGGTTCAGGCCGAAATCGAACGGATCGACGTTGTGCAAAAAAAACAACCACCTGCTTTTTTGCCGAAATCTCCGGCCTATCTAAAACAGTATCAAACCGCCTGGCAAAAACTTGATAACCAGCAGTACCAAACGGCCGAAACCGTATTCCAAGAAATTTACAATCAACGTCCGTCCATCTCGGGAACACTGAACGGAAAAGATTTTAACGGATTTCGGGATACGGACACACGACTATCCTGTTTTCTCGAAGCGTTTGTTCATGAACGGTATGTGTGGATACCCTTTGAATCCATCAGGGAACTGGTCATTTTGGCACCCAAAACGTTTTTTGATCTTCTATGGATTCAGGCAAACATAACGACCTGGGACGGACTTGCCATGAATTGTTATCTACCCGTACTTTATCCCGGATCCTTTCACCATGAGGATGAACGGGTAAAGCTCGGGCGAATGACAGACTGGATTCCACTCGGCGGATCGTTTTCAAGCGGTGTTGGGCAACATGTCTTTCAAATCGGAAACGAGGAGGTGGCCATCCTGGAAATCCGTGACGTTCGGTTCAAATACGAGGGTTCACAAGAAATTGACGAAGCAGAGAATGGGAGAAACAAATGATTGATATAGATGCCATATTGGCCCCTATTCCGGGCGACAATCCGGCAGGTGAAAACCTCCGTTATGCACCGGTCTGTGATGAGATAAAAGAGGCAAGACGGGCTGATGATCCTTTTGATCGCGGAGACTGGGACCATGAAATCAAGACCTCGGACTGGAACAAGGTTATTGCGCTTTCTGTGAAGGCGCTTTCAGAGAAAACCAAGGATCTCCAAATCGCTGCATGGCTTACAGAGGCACTGACAAGGACCGAAGGTTTCAAAGGATTCGCTTCGGGTCTGAAAATTCTCAACAGCTTCTTGCATGATTTCTGGGATCATGTCTATCCGGAGATAGACGAAGGTGATCTTGAATACAGGATAGGCACCCTTGAGTTTGTAAACAATAATATCTGGCTTTCCATAAGGGAAGTTCCAATAACCAATCGCAGTGCCGCATCCGGCTATTCGTGGTTAAAATGGCAGGAGTCCCGCCAGGTGGGTTATGAAAAAGATACCCTTAATCAATACGGTGATGTGGACGATAAGAAGAAGGCTGCACGCGATGAAAAGATCGCAGAGGGCAAGCTCACGGCCGAAGCTTTTGACTCTGCTGTTACTGCTTCGTCAAAGCGCTATTATGTGGAGCTCGAGAAAACCTTGGCCTTATGTCTGAATGAATTCAAGATATTTGACGAAACAGTGGATGAAAAATTTGGAAATGAAGCCCCCAGGCTGTCTGAAATCAGGCAGGCCCTCGAGGATTGCGAAATGGTTTTGTCCCGGATACTAAAAGAGAAGGGGGTACTTAAACCTGAACCTCAGGCTGAAAGTGATGCAGAACCCGTCCAAGATGTATTTTTGGAGGATGAGTCCGAATCAGCGTCTTCAACGGTTGCACAAGTTGAGGTTTCTAATGTTGCGGAACAAATTCCCTCTGACATATCAACCGATTTTGATTCTATTGAGCAGGCATTTTGGCGGGACGCGCTGATCAACTTACAGGAATCCGGCATAAGAGAAGCTCTGGGAAAGCTCCTCAATGCATCGTGTAGTGCACCTTCTGTAAGGCAGCAAAACAGGTACAGGCTTCTGATGGCAAAACTTTGCCTCAGGGCTGACAGGCCGGATCTTGCAAGACCTATTGTGGAAGAACTGCATACATTGATTGAGCAGTTGAACCTCGAGCAGTGGGAATCTCCCATATGGATTGCAGAAATCCTTGATGCTTATTACAAGTGCCTAACGGCTGAAGGGGCTTCTGATGATGACTTATACAAGGCCAATAATGAACTTTTTCAAAGGCTTTGTACAAAGGATATAACAAAAGCGATAACCTATAAAGGTTAGGTTTGCAAACAAAAAGGAGGTTGAACTATGGCCAAGGAAAGTTTACAGCATACCCTCGATAGGGTAAGGGCCCCCAGGGTCCAGATAACTTACGACGTAGAAATCGGAGAGGCTATTGAAATGAAGGAGATTCCTTTTGTCGTGGGTGTTCTGGCCGATATATCCGGCAAGCCGGATGAACCCTTGCCGAAACTTAAAGATAGAAAATTTGTTGAAATTGACAGGGACAATTTTGACAATGTCCTTGCCGGCATGAAGCCGAGGTTGGCCTTCAGGGCAGACAACAAGCTGACGGATGATGATACAAAAATGGCTGTAGAGCTTCGCTTTAAGTCCATGGATGATTTTCATCCTGAGCGTGTGGCAGAACAGATTACACCGGTGCGCAAACTGGTAGAAACCAGAAAAAAGCTTTCCGATCTGCTCAATAAACTCGACGGGAACGACAGGCTGGATGAATTGCTCCAGGATATTATTTCAAGCACCGATGCTCTGGAGAAGCTCGGGAGCGAGGCCGGCGTGCAAAAATCCGAAGAGGAAAAAGAATAATCGTATAAGGGGGTGTTTCACATGTCTGAAAATCAAAAAGAAGAGCAACAGGCTGTTTCAGCAAAAGAGGTTCAGGAAGAAAAGAGCCTCCTGGAACAGATCATAGAGGAAGGCAAACTGGCCCGTGACGAGAGTCAAAAGCAGGGAGCCAGGGATCTTATCGGCGAGTTTGTCGGGCAGATCATGGAGGGAACCATGACGGTTTCCAAGGATACCGAAGCCATGATCAATGTCAGGATTGCCCAGATAGATCGACTGATCTCCGATCAATTGAATGAAGTGATGCACCATTCTGATTTTCAAAAGCTTGAAGCCTCATGGAGGGGGTTACAATACCTTGTCAGCCAGAGCGAGACCGGGGAGCGTATGAAAATCAGGGTGATGAATACATCCAAAAAAGATCTCCTTAAGGACATGGAAAAGGCAAGTGAATTTGATCAGTCCGCTCTTTTCAAGAAGGTTTATGAAGAAGAATACGGTATGTTCGGCGGTGCCTCCTACGGCGCCTTGGTCGGGGATTATGAGTTCAGCAGCCATCCGCAGGATCTTGCTCTTCTGGAAAAGATATCGCAGGTAGCCGCAGCGTCCCATGCCCCTTTTGTCTCTGCAGCGTCTCCCCAGCTGTTTAACTGGGACAGCTTTGAAGAACTTGGTGGCCCGCGTGATCTGGCCAAGATTTTTCAAGGGGCGGATTATGCCAAGTGGCGATCTTTCCGCGATACCGAAGATTCAAGATATGTCGCTTTGACCCTACCACATATCCTGATGCGACTTCCCTACGGCCAGGACAATGTGCCTGTGGAATCATTCAATTTTGAAGAGGATATTGACGGGACAGACAGCAGTAAATATCTCTGGGGCAATGCGGCATATGCCCTTGGCAGCCGTTTGACCGATGCCTTTGCCAAATATGGATGGTGTGCGGCCATCAGGGGTGTGGAAGGGGGGGGACTTGTAGAAGGCCTGCCTGTCCACACGTTTAAGACGGATGAGGGCGATGTTGCCCTCAAGTGCCCCACAGAAATAGCCATTACCGACCGGCGTGAAAAAGAGTTCGCAGATCTCGGGTTTGTGCCTCTGGTCCATTGCAAGGGGACGGACTATGCGGCGTATTTCAGCACACAGACCGGCAACAAGCCAAAAGTATATGACTCTGATTCAGCCAATGCCAGTGCAAAGTTGTCTTCACAGCTTCAATATATTCTTGCTGTTTCAAGATTTGCCCATTATCTAAAATCCATTATGAGAGACAAGGTGGGCAGTTTTATGACGCGTAAGAATGCAGAGGATTTCTTGAACAATTGGATCAGCAATTATGTTCTTTTAGATGACAGCGCCGGACAGGAAATGAAGGCCAAGTATCCTTTGCGCGAGGCAAGAATAGATGTAAGCGAAATTGCAGGCAAACCCGGTGCCTACCGTGCTGTGGCATTTTTGAAACCTCACTATCAACTGGATGAATTGGCCGTTTCATTGCGGCTGGTTGCGGAACTTCCACCTCCGGCACAGGGTTAAAACCAGCTGTTCCACTGAATAGTTGCTAAGGTGATAAGACAGGATGGTTTATGAGTTCATGTGGGTGACAATTTAAATTGGCTCAAAAAAGGTTAAATTTATAGACAAAAGGAGAAATTTGCTATGGCAGCTGACAATTTTTTGTTTATTGACGGAATCAAAGGTGAAAGTACGGATGACAAACACAAGGATTGGATAGAAGTACTTTCCTATAACTTTGGGGTTTCACAAATGGCCTCCGCTGCAGACCGTAGTGCAACGACTTCAGCAGCAGGCAGTCGTGCGGATTTCCAGGACGTGAGTATTGTGAAAACTATGGATATAGCGTCTCCGAAATTGTTCGCCGCATGTGCCAAAGGAGATTCCATCAAGGAGGTCAAACTTGAGTTGTGCCGTGCAGGAGGTGACAAGCAGAAGTACATGGAATATGTGTTGAAAGATGTGATCATCAGTTCTGTAAGCACAGGCGGCGGCGGCGGCGGCGAACCCACGGAGTCGGTTACATTTAATTTTGGGAAAATACAACTGACCTATATTCGGCTTGGACGCGACGGCAAACCCGCTGGAAATGTGCCGGCGGGCTGGGATCTTACACAAAACAAGGCCCTTTGATTTTCTTAGCGTGACATGAAGAGCGGTCAAAACATCCGGGCATCTATCCTGGACAGGCTTGTGGACATGGAACCAGGGGTTTCCCGTGAGCCTCTCCAGCAACGTTTGTTCGATATCACTCGAATAAAGGTCATGGTCGTAAGGGATCTGGAGAATCTCCTGAATACCCGGCGACAGATACTACCGGTACCTGCCTCGTACAAGGAGATAAACAATTCTGTTTTTATGTACGGAATAGGAGATTTTACCGCCGAAAACCCCAGAAGTCGCTCTGTGAAGCGACGATTACGGCAGGATATTGAAAAAACGATTTCAAGGTTTGAACCCCGGTTAAAGAATGTAACCGTGCGTCTTGAAGAAGATATTGAAGCAGGGCGAAATATCAGGTTCAGGATAAGTGGAACCCTGGTTGTTGAATCTGAAACCGAGCCTGTGTCGTTTGACACCTATTTTGACACCAACAGAGGCGAGTACGTGATACAAAATTAACGGTTAAGCCGGAATAGCGATTAAGTTGATAAGTACTTGAGCTGCTATACTATCAGGAAAGCATATTTTTTGCTTATCGCCTAAACAACATACTGGCGTGCCTGTTTGGCCGCTCATACGCTAAACAGATTAAGTATCAGCATAAGGACTCACAGCTTACCAGCAAAGCAGCTTGCTTATGGAAGATAGCCTTTTAAATTATTACGAACGTGAACTGACCTTTATCCGCGAGATGGGTGCGGAATTTGCAAAAAAGTACCCCAAGATTGCAGGCAGGCTGAAGCTCGAAGCCGACAAATGTGATGATCCCCATACCGAGCGCCTGATTGAGGCCTTTGCCTTTATCAGCGGGCGCATACACAAGAAAATAGAGGATGATTTCCCTGAGATAACAGAATCTATCCTCAGTATAATCTACCCTCATTTCATCCGCCCGATACCTTCCATGTCTGTTGTGAGATTCGAGCCCATAAAGCAGACTATCCCGCCGGTCGGCTACAAAATAGATAAAAATGCTGCGCTCTATTCCAAATCCGTGGGCGGCACCACCTGCCAGTTCACAACCTCCTACCCCGTCACAATTTGGCCTGTTGACGTTGTTTCAGCAAGGCTCCAAGACCCTGTTAAGCAGATCAGAGGCGCCCAACAGATTCTTTTAATCCAGTTAAAGGCATATAAGAGTCAGAGTATTTCCAAGATCGAATGGGAAAAACTGCGCTTTTTTCTAAACGGCCCGCATCAGCACGTTTTTCATCTCTATGAACTTTTGTTCAACCACGTGTGCCATGTGGAATGTGAGTCTGTTAACGAAAGTGGAAAGAAAGAAGTGGTACCCCTGAACCCAAAAGACATATTACCGGTTGGATTTAATCCCGATGAGGGAATACTACCCTATTCAAAAAGGTCTTTTCCCGGCTATATCCTTCTTTTCGAATATTTCTGTTTTCCCGAAAAGTTTCTTTTTTTTGATCTCAGCGGACTCAGCAGGCTTAAAAACAAGGGCCTCAAAGACACCCTTGATATCCGGATATATCTAGACAAGGCGGCCAAATCAGATCTTGTAATAAATAAAGATACGTTTTACACCCATGCGACACCTGCAATAAATCTTTTCAATCGTATTTCAGAACCGATTCGTGTTGAACAGCAGAAGACCGAATACCGTGTTATTCCGGATATCAGACGGCAGGATTCGACTGAGGTTTACAGCGTAGACAGGGTAACTTCCTCATCTCAATCATCACCGGGCAAGGAAGTTGATTTCAAACCTTTTTATTCTGTCAGGCATCACCTTGATGAAGATGACAGCCTTGGAAAGCGTGCGTTCTGGCATACAGAACGGCGTTCTTCCGGCAAAAAGGGCGACAGCGGTTCGGAGGTCTTTCTCTCTTTTAAAGACCTGGACTTCAACCCTGTTGATCCGGGAGAAGAAACATTAACGTTGCATGTCACCTGCACAAACCGGGATCTGCCGGTGCGCCTTCCGATCGGGAATTCAACAAGTGACTTCAGTATAGAGACGGCGGCACCTGTTGCACGTATCATCAGCCTGATAAAACCAACCCCCACGCGCAGGCCTTCCCTTGGAGGTGCATTGCAATGGCGCCTGATATCGCATCTCTCCCTCAATTACATGTCTATTGTTCAGGGAGGAGAAGAGGCCCTCAGAGAGATCCTCAGACTCTATGATTTCGACAATTCACCGGCGACAAGACAGCAAATAAACGGAATCGTGTCTCTTACATCCCGACATATTACCAAGAGGATGGGGCAAGGCTTTTGTCGCGGCGTGCAGGTCAGCATAGAATTTGACGAAGACAAGTTTGTGGGGACAGGTCTTTATCTGTTTGCATGCATTCTAGAAAGATTTCTGGGTCAGTATGTCTCCGTCAATTCCTTTTCCCAGTTGATCGCAAAAACCATACAAAGAAAAGAGGCAATAAAACAGTGGCCCCCCAGAAACGGCAATCGGGTACTCCTCTAAAAGATCGCTTGGCCGAAGAATTCTACCGATTTTCTTTTTTTAAGGCTGTAGATCTTATAGAATCACTACATCCCGACAAAAAGCCCCTGGGCCAGACACTGGTGCCTTCAGAAGAGGCTGTAAGATTCTCGGTAAAACCCGGATTCGCTTTTCCTCCCAGTGATATTTCCAGTCTGGAGCCTGGTGATGAAGAGAAGCCCGCGGAAATGGCCGTCACGTTTATGGGACTTATCGGTCCAAACGGTGTCCTTCCGCGGTTGTATAATGAACTGGCAGCGGAAAGAAACTGGCATAAGGATTTTAGCTTCACAGCCTTTTTAGATATTTTTCACCACCGTCTTATCTCCCTTTTTTATCTGGCCTGGAAGAAACACCGGTTCCCGGAGAACTATCTCCCCGGGGCCGAAGACAGACTGTCAAGGTATCTTTTGAGTCTATCCGGTCTGGGAACTCCGGGAATCAGCGGAAGGATCGGATTGCCGGAGGAATCTCTGGCATTTTACAGTGGGCTCATATCAAGACATGCCCCGTCAGCGGCCTCTATTAACGCCACAGTATCATTCCTTTCAGACACCACTGTTGAGGTCGAACAATTCATTGAGCAGATGATTCCTCTGAGCCCGGAAGACCAGACCCAGATCGGTTCGGCAAATTCCCAACTGGGTGTTGATACTGTTTGCGGGAGCTATGTCTGGGACTGCCAGTCTAAATTCCGTGTCAATTTGGGGCCTATGAACTATAAAGATTTTTTACGCTTTCTGCCCAGCGGTGACATGCTCGGCCCGATTTTTTCCCTTATCAAATACATGGTCGGAATGGAGTATGAATTCGAGACGAGCATATACTTAAATCGAGAAGAAGTGCCTCCGTGCATATTGGGTGCAGAGACTCAACCCCGTCTGGGCTGGACAACATGGATCAAAAGTCCCGAGGTTGTTCATGAAAGTAATCCCTGTATCACGTTTCAGGAGAGTGACCTGATGAGACAACCATGAATTCACTCGACAACTAAGTACGTATGATGTTTCTCCCAGTTTGTTTACGATCAATTAGGGTTTCAGCTATCTTCGAAAGGAGCGACAAATATGGTCATATCGAATCTCAAGTCCCTGATAGGAAAACTAAACAGCACATGCAGAGGCGCTCTTGAATCGGCTGCGGGGCTTTGCATGTCGCAAACCCATTATGAAGTCGATGTTGAGCATTTTCTCCTCAAACTCCTGGATCTGACCAATACGGATACAGAAAAGATCCTGAGATATTTTGAGATCAACCAGGATCATCTGGTCGCAGATCTTACTCGAAGCATGGAGGGTTTCAAGACAGGCAATGCCAGGACCCCTGCTCTTTCACCCCGAATACCGGAAATGATAAAGGATGCATGGATGATGGCATCCATTGACTTTCAGGCATCCGGTGTCCGGTCAGGCCATATTACCCTGTCTCTGATGAGCAACGACCAGACCGCAAGGATGCTCATATCAAGCTCAGAGGCATTAAAGAAAATATCTGTTGAAACCCTGGGAAAAAGCCTGCTTGATATTGTATCCGGTTCTGCTGAAGATGACGAAGCGGTAAAGACCGCTCAACCGGCCGATATGGCAGGAGAGGCAAAGCCTGCCGGAACCCGGGCCCTGGATCAGTATACTATCAATCTCACCCAGATGGCGAGAAACGGAGGAATAGACCCTGTTTTAGGAAGAGACTTTGAGATCAGGCAAATGGTGGACATCCTGATCCGTCGCCGGCAGAACAACCCCATCCTCACCGGCGAGGCCGGTGTGGGCAAGACCGCCGTTGTTGAAGGGTTTGCCTTGCGAATCGCCGAGGGTGATGTTCCTCCTGCCCTCAGAGATGTTGTCGTTCATACACTTGATATGGGGCTTTTGCAGGCAGGGGCCGGCATAAAAGGTGAATTTGAAAACCGTCTCAAGTCCGTCATCAATGAAGTCAAGGGGTCTCCCATTCCCATCATTCTCTTTATTGACGAAGCACACACCCTGATCGGAGCGGGAGGGCATGGCGCCGGAGACGCGGCCAACCTGTTAAAACCTGCCCTTGCCCGCGGCGAACTTCGGACCATCGCGGCAACCACATGGGCGGAATACAAGAAGTATTTTGAAAAAGACGCAGCCATGGCGCGCCGTTTCCAGGTAGTTAAAGTAGAAGAGCCGGACGAGCAAAAGGCACTGATCATGATGCGGGCCATCGGACCTTTTCTTGAAAAACACCACAATGTCATGATCACAGACGACGCACTTGCGGATACAGTATCCCTTTCCCATAGATACATTTCCGGAAGGCAGCTTCCGGACAAGGCGGTAAGTGTTCTGGATACGGCCTGCGCAAGGGTGGCCATTGGTCTTACAACAAGCCCGCCTCCCATTGAAGAGGCCACAAGACATATCGCCGATATTGAAAGAGAGGTAAAGACCCTTGAAAGGGAAACTCTCATGGGCCGTGACCATGCGGAGAGACTGGAAGTTCTTGAAAAGGAAAAACAAGAAACCCGGTCCCGTCTGGATAATCTGAACAAAAAGTGGGAACAAGAAATGGGAATTGCCCGGAATATCGTAGATGTCCGGCAGGAAATCCGTGATATTTATGAAAAGGAGCCTGAAAGCGAAGATCTCTCTGAAAAACAGGAAACACTCAAAGGGCTGGAGGCAGAACTTGCCGAAAAGCAGGGAGACACCCCCCTTGTGCAGGTTGCCGTGGATTCGCAAACGATTTCTGAAGTGATCTCCGGATGGACCGGTATTCCCACAGGACGCATGCAGGCCGATGAGATCGAGACGGTTCTCAACATGGAAAAACTCTTGGGAGAAAGGATCATCGGGCAGGATCATGCCCTTGGTGCCATCGGCCAAATGATTCAGACATCCCAGGCCGGCATTGAAGACCCGTCCAAACCAACGGCTGTTTTCCTTTTTGTCGGGCCAAGTGGGGTGGGAAAGACCGAAACCGCCCTGGCGTTGTCCGATCTCTTATATGGCGGCGAGCAGAATGTGATCACCATAAACATGTCAGAGTACCAGGAGGCCCACACGGTTTCCAGCCTTAAGGGCTCACCTCCGGGTTATGTGGGATATGGCGAAGGGGGAGTGCTGACCGAGGCGGTTCGGCGAAGACCATACAGCGTTGTCCTCTTGGATGAGATAGAAAAGGCCCACACGGATGTGACGGAACTTTTTTATCAGGTGTTTGACAAGGGAAGAATGGAAGACGGCGAAGGGAGGCAGATCGATTTCAAAAACACCCTGATTATCCTTACTTCCAATTTGGGCACGGACCTGATCATGAAAGTTTGTTCTGACGAAGAGACCATGCCGGATTCATCTGCCCTGGCGCAAATGTTAGCGCCTGAGTTGCAGAAGCACTTCAAGCCCGCTTTTCTGGGCCGTACAAAGGTGGTGCCCTATTTCCCCATCACCGACGAAAACATGAAACTCATCGTGAAACTCAAGCTGGACCGCATTGTCAAGCGCATGAAGGAAAACAGAAATATTGTCTTTGAATACGAGAACGAACTGATCGAGTCCATTGCCAGCCGATGCACCGAAGTGGACAGCGGCGCAAGGAACGTGGATCACATCCTGACCAACACGCTCCTGCCCGAGATGTCGAGGGAGATTCTGACGAGGATGGCAAAGAACGAGCAGATCAAGCAGGTGAAGGTGGCCATTGACGGGGAGGGGTTTGAATTTGACATTAAGTAGCTGATAAGCTGTTGAGCCGTTTCCTAAGAAGGTGAGGAGTCTTTTCATGAGCAGTACACTGCATAATGCCGCTACTGTGATTTTTTTTTCGGGAAGATGTAAGGATTTGTGGGACAAGTGGAATCAAGGTCCCGCCAATGGGCGCTTAATAAAAAGAAAAAACATCATCAAACGCGATATGAAGCAGTTAATGAGTAGAATCGGAATATATCAAATGGAACCAGGATTCGTCAATGATCCAAATGTAGGAGGGGAGTTTGGTTGGGGGGATTGGGAAATAAATGTCGGAACAACGGAACTTGCAAAGCATAACATCAGGTGCAAGAAATTTGTCGACCTCTGCGCCACATTTTACCACGAATTAAGACATGCAGAGCAATTTACGCGCATTGCCCAAAGCGTCCGGCTGAAGAGACTGGAGATTCCGGGGGTTAAAAACATCCCGTTTTTCGGTAAAAGCCTTGTAATCTCTAAAGCTATGGGAATGGACTACTCGGCCACCAAATATGCCCTGAATCACAGAAACGACTATACCGTCTTTTCAGAAACTCCGCGAATGGCACATTGTAGCCATGGGAGTGGTCCTGGATGGCAAACCTGGTGTCCTACAGTGGATGATTGGCTGCAGTGCACTTATTCCAGGTCCCAATCCAACTTCAGCGCCATTGGACAGAGCGATGACGTGACAAACTTGCCCAACGTAGGCGGACAGTACTCCAGCGGTGGGGGGACCATGAATGTACTTGGAGGCAGGAGGGACGCTATCGAAAGACAGTGGTATTATGGAGCGCCCGATGAAATAGATGCCGTGGGCATTGAAAAACTTCTGTTAAGGTCTTTGTCAAATCGGTTTGCAAATTACCGGGCGAAGCAGAATTGGAGACGTACTGATCCCCGATGGGGAGGATGAAGGAGTAGTAGGGAAAAGTGGGGGGCATACGGAGTTCTTTCCATAACATCCCCTTTTGCCCGATTGCGGGCCACAGGTTTCGGCTTGAGAAAACCCACTGCGTGTCTACGTCAGGCTTAAAATAGAAACGGACTGCATTTTCCTAGGGCAAAAGCCGCAACCGTCAGTGCTAAGCCTCAGAATACTATATGTATTCCTAAGAAAGGACTTTCTGCTCCATGGAAATTCATTTGGCCTCCGGTTTCTGATATCCCCCAAAAAAACGAAGGGAGAGCTTAAGATGCCTCAGATAGAAATCCCCAACATACAATCAGGTATTGCAGGTGGGACCATCAAGGCCCCCATGTTCAATCCAAATGCCCCTTTGCTTAACCAGAGCAACACGACCTGCGGCATATACGCTATCTGTCATGCAAGGGCATTGTTCGGCTTGCCCGCCCTTCCGCCGACCCCAAAAATGCCCCCAAGGGTTCGTAATTCACCCTCCTATTTCAGTAATATCATCCCAGATGCTACAAAAGATGTGAGATGGTTTGCTACAAAGGTCGTTAAAGCCTCGCAGGTAGGCGAGGTCTTCAGTTGCGATGATATGGAAAAGCTGTGCAAGGCCATGGGGCTTGGTGCCAAGGTACATGCGACCAACAACATAGGCCTCATGCAGGGTGTGATACAGGAAAATGTGGATAAGAAGAGAATGGTTCTCGTACCCTTCTGGGTTTCCAGTGATCGGAACGCCACTTGCGGAGACCCTGTCAAAGCCAGTGACTGGGCGAGACGGAACAGATCTGGTGGCGCCCACTGGTGTCTGCTCTTCGGTTATTTTTCGGATTTGAAAAGCGTCGTCACCTACCATTGGGGGAAGTATTGGAAGTTTGACATTCAACATCTGGTGAACTCGAACAACGACATCAGGGACTGGCCGGAACAGACGTGGCATCCGGCAAACATGAGGGCGCCAGATGGTAGGACATATGTGGATTACAAGAAAGGTGCTAAACATCCTCAAACAGATGTTACATTAGAGGCGAAGCCTTTGAGCACGGACTTAGGACGAAAGGTAGTAGTCATTGCCAACCCGAGAATAGAGTTTAAGTTTAAGAAGAAATTGTATTGATTTCCTGGTGTCGGGGATCAGAGGGCAGGGAAATGCCTAACACAGCTGTAGGGAAAATAGAGTCACATCTTGACCAATAAGGATCAAAATGATGCCAAAGCCCATTTCATTTGGTGAGCTTGATTTCAAGATCGCTGCTTCCATGAATGAGAAAAAGCGCGCGCCGGAATCTGAGACACCCTTTCGGATCTGTATCCTGGGGGATTTCAGCGGCCGCGCAAATCTCGGCCTTGTTGATCCTGCTTCTGCTTTGATCGCCCCACATCCAATAGAAGTGGACAGGGACAACATCGAAAATGTTATGCAAAGGCTAAACGTCTCGGTGAATCTGTCCGTTGTGGGAGATCACAGTCCTCCGGTTGCTGTCCAATTTGCCGAGCTGGATGATTTTCATCCTGATCAATTATTTGCGCGTCTTGAGGTGTTTCAAACGCTAAGGGAGACGCGAAAAAGACTCGATGATCCCCGAACATTTGAAACAGCCAAAAAGGAAGTGCGAAGCTGGACCGGGACCGACAAAACGCCAAAACCTTCGGAACCAGTCGTCGAACGACCTGATATAAAACCTGCTGCAGCCGGTCAAACCACGGGCAGCATCCTGGATCAGATTGTCGATGAAGCGGACGGCCGATTGCCGGATGCAAAAACAGTTACAGAGCACTCCGGATGGGACGCATTCCTGCAAAAGATCGTGGGCCCCCATCTGGTCCCCGTTGATGATCTTGAGCAGGAGGCACTTGTGGCTGCTGTTGATGCCTCCATTTCCGGACTCATGGAAACCATTCTGCACCATCCTGATTTCCAGGCCCTGGAAGCGGCATGGCGGGCTCTCCGTTTTCTTGTATACCGGGTGGAAACCGATGCCAAGCTCAAGGTGTATCTTCTGGATATATCAAAGGCCGAACTGGCTTCAGACCTGAATGCATCTGAGGATCTACAGTCAACCGGGATATACAGGTTGTTTGTGGAGCAGGCCGTAGGAACCCCCGGCGGTGAGCCGTGGGCGGTTTTGGCAGGGAATTATACCTTTGATCAGATCCGGGAAGATGCAGAAATTTTGGGTCGCATGGCCAGAATTGCCGGCCGCGCGGGTGCGCCGTTTATCTCTGCAGCTCATACTCATATCCTGGGCTGCGATTCTCTGGCAGAACCGCCGGATCCGGATGACTGGAAAAAATCCGTAGCCGCAGAAGACAGTCAGGCGTGGGATACGCTCAGGGGTCTTTCCGAGGCATCCTATATAGGCCTTGCCCTGCCCCGATTCCTTTTGCGTCTTCCATATGGCGAGGATACGGATCCTGTGGATTATTTTGATTTCGAAGAGATGGCCGGTGGCTCTGTGCATGAAAATTATCTGTGGGGGAACCCGGTCTTTGCCTATGCTTTGCTGCTGGCACAATCTTTCAGCCATTACGGCTGGGACCTCCGGCCCGGTGTGATACAAGATATCCAGGGTATGCCCCTGCATGTCTACAAGGAACAGGGAGAATCCAATATCAAACCCTGCGCAGAAGTGGTGTTTACAGAAAGGGCCCTGGAAAAGATACTGGACCTTGGTTTGATGCCCCTCCTCTCAGTCAAGAATAAGGACACCATCCGGCTGGCGCGCTTTCAATCTATTGCCGAGCCGTTGACCCGTCTGGCGGGACGATGGGGTGGATAATATGCCTGACCTGCTGGTAAAACTGTATGAACTTCCTGATGACCGGTGGCGCCTGGAGCAATTGCGCAATGACGGCATCACTGTCCGCAATGCCATGGCCTACGAAAAACTTCAGATCATTGAATGGATTCGAGAGAATTTTGGCAAAGCGTGGGCAGGTGAGTGTGACACCGCTTTCAGCAACCGGCCCATTTCCTGTTTTATTGCAACAAAGAATGCCGGGCTGGTCGGTTTTGCCTGCTATGACAGCACCATGAAAAATTTTTTCGGGCCTGTCGGGGTCGCTGAAAGTGACCGGAATAAAGGGATCGGCACGGCCTTGCTGTTGCGATGTCTTCACCTCATGGCCGCCGTCGGTTATGCCTATGCCGTGATCGGCGGTACGGACTCCGTGGAATTTTATGAAAAAACAGTCAACGCTTTTGAAATCCCAGGATCGTCTCCTGGGATTTACCGCGACAGACTTTATTAGCTGATAAGCTCTTTATTTTATTGACATCAGCGGAATGGCTTTGGTATCAAGACGTTATCATCCCAATTTTATTGGATAAAGCTATTTTCTTATAGTGTCGCGCCTAACTTTATAAGGGGGGGGTTCCATGTACACCCAGGAAAACAGATCACTCGTCATTACCACTCCCTTGGGTGAGAATGTTGTTCTGCTGACAAGATTTTCCGGATCCGAAGGCCTATCTGTTCCTTTTTCCTTTGAACTGAGCCTTGTGTCGGAAAATAATAGTATTGCATTTGACCAGATCATCGGAGGAAATGTTACGGCTTCCATTGGTTCGGAAGATGGCAATGTGCGCTTTTTTAATGGGTTAATATCGCGTTTTTCTCAGGTTAGCGGTTTAGGGGATTCTGGTGCGGCGCGTTATTCAGCAACGCTGGTTCCGTGGTTCTGGCTGCTTACCAAGACCACCAATTCAAGAATATTTCAGGAAAAATCCGTCCCGGAAATCGTGGAGCAGGTCTTTACCGAAAAGGGATTTAAAGACTACAGGATGAATATCGGCAAATATGACCCAAAGGAATATTGCGTTCAGTATGGCGAAACGGATTTCAATTTTGTTTCGAGACTTCTGGAACAGGAAGGGATATATTATTTTTTCGAGCACGAAAACGGCAAGCACACCATGATTCTGGCAGATACTCCAGACAAACACAGCCCGTGCCCGAACCATGCATCTGTTCGGTATCATCCCGTAACTACCGGGGAAATCCCAATGGAAGGCGTTATCGTCGACCTTGATAAAATGCAGGAGATCCGGATCGGCAAATACACCGTCAATGACTTTAATTTTATGGCGCCGACTACGGATTTGATGGTTGGCGTTGACAGCCAAACTCCCCTGGGGCCCGGGGAGCGCGAAGTATATGATTTTCCGGCAGAATACAAGACACGGGCTGAAGGGGAAAGACTGGCCAACATACGCATGCAGGCAGAGGAAGTGCGAACCACCTCATTTATGGGATCAAGTACCTGCAAAGGCTTTTCAGGCGGATATAAGTATGACCTTTTCGGTCATTTTCGGGATGATATGAATGACAAATCGTATGTGTTGACCTCTGTAACCCATAGAGTTACTGAGCCTGCGGGGGGCTCCGGAGAAGGGGGGGGATCATTTTACAGCAACAGTTTTACATGCGTCCCGCATGAATTCCCGTATCGGCCGGCCTGTGTTACCCGTAAACCTATGATAGCCGGTGTTCAGACAGCGATTGTCGTAGGTCCTGAAGGTGAGCAAATTCATACTGACGAATATGGAAGGGTCAAGGTCCAGTTTCCATGGGACAGGACACGGCAATATAATGATAACAGTTCCTGCTGGATTCGCGTAAGCCAACCCCTGGCCGGAACAGGTTGGGGCGCCATATTTCTTCCCCGCGTCGGTCAGGAAGTTATCGTGGACTTCCTTGAAAGTGACCCGGACCGGCCGATTATCACCGGCCGTGTGTATAACGGCAGCAACACACCACCTTATGAGCTGCCTGCCGAAAAGACAAAATCAACCATAAAAAGCATATCTGTCCCGGACAGCGGCGGAGTTAATGAAATTCGATTTGAGGATAAAGCCGGTGAGGAACAACTTTTTATTCAAGCGGAAAAAACTCTGGATACCCGGGCAAAAGATAAAAGCCGTGAATTTGTGGGCGAAAGCCGCCACCTGATAATAACGGAAAACCAGCTGGAAAAGGTGGATGGAGATAAGCACCTGACCGTAGGTGGGGATCATAAAGAAAAAGTCGCAGGTACGATTTCTATCCAGAGTGAATCCGGTGACATACTGGAAAAGGCGGGAATGAATTATGCCCTTGATGCGGGCCAGGAGGTCCACATTAAAGGCGGTATAAAGGTGATTATAGAAGGCGGCGCGCAGGTGTCATTGAAAGCTTCCGGCAGTTTTATAGATATCGGCCCTTCCGGCGTCAGCATATCCGGAGCTATGGTTATGATCAACAGCGGCGGGTCTGCCGGTTCCGGTTCCGGGTGTTCCCCTGCCTCACCGGATGAACCTGAAGAGGCGAATACTACCGACCCCGGCAGAACATCGGAACTGCCGAGCTTAACTCCGTCAGAGGTTGAGGCAACAGAGCTCACCCCGCAGGCGCTAACCTTCAAACAGGCGGCACAGTCCGGAACGCCGTTCTGTGAAACATGACCCACTTAACCCTAATGAGCCCGTGCAGGCTCAAAAGAAAAAACAGAATGTAACCGGCGAAGCTTCTCCGCTGGCCATTTGCTGTGAGGTAACACACCAGCCAAATGATCCTATAGTTTCTTTTCGAAAAGGCAGGTTTCACAACCCGGGAGAAGACCTTTGCAAAATGTCAATTTTTGTTTAAGTTCAAGGAAGGCGAAAATTTTAACCACAGGAATACATTGAGTATTTTGAGGATTAAAATTTGAGCCTGACGCAGAAATTGGACAAAAAGGGGCATTTTGAAAAGGTCTTGGGAGGGCTATTCATGTCCGTACATACACCATTCAGGCACTGGCGCATTAACAGCGTGCTCAGCGCAGGCGTAGGCTGGACCGCACTTGGCGCCGGAGGGGCACTATATACTATTGAGGCCGAGGATGACAGCCATGTGGTCCCCCCCATGTCGGGGGAGATTACCGAGTATGACATTCCGCAACACACAGCCACAAGGGCGGTAAGGCGTGAACGTATCCCCGAAAGCCCGAGTTCCGAAGTGGTGTATCAGCAACCCCGGCTGCAGGGTTTGTCAATGCCTCGGCTAATAAGGCGATTTTCCGTGAACTGTTTGTCCATTGGTGCGGGTTTTGACATCTCGGATGCGGTTGCGATTCCGACCGGAAACATTTCACTGCCCTGGTTCCCCTCAAGCGGGGCGGCAAGGGTTTCTCTTGTGGCCGCGTCACGGGCAAGCGCTGCAGATCTGACGGGTTTTGGTGTTGTTGTGGAGATTGGCGCAGTAGTTGGGGCCGGTGGTTCCCTCCAGATAATATTTCTTGGCACGATACCCATTGGCGGTACGCGCACCAACGACGGGGTAGATCTGGACCGTGCAAGTCTGGATCGGGAAGGGGCCCTTACCTCTATTGAGCGTCTCGTCAGGTTCTTGACCCAGGTCTTATTGCCTCACGGCGTGGCGGTAATGGTGGGAATGAACATCGGTGCTGGTTATGCTGGAATTTCCCTGCAATACGCCGGCCTGCGTGCCCAGGCCGTGGGTTCCACAGTTCGTACCGTTGACATAAGAGATATATAGTATTTTGAGAGAAAATGAAACGGCGGTGAACGAAACGCCGTTCTGTGATACATGGCCGTAACCCTTATGAGTTCTTGCAGGCTCAGATGAAAGACAGGATTGAAAATGTCAGATTCGAATGATTTTTTGAATGCCGTAAATCGTGTTTTATGGTCGAGGGACAGACAGGATCAGGGTAAGATATATGCCATACTTGATGCTGCGAGAGACAACGTAATCTATCCAAAGCTGGCGGAATCTGATAACAAAAAGGTTTGCCTTCTTATCGGGGAGCAGGCCCGCGAACTCGCCACTGTTGCACCGTATCTGATTGAACTTGATGAAGATGATCCCTTCACTCAATGGCTTTTGGATCGGGGGTGGGGAAAGAGCTGGGGTATATTTGCCGAATCGACAGCAACATTCATAGGCTTGCGGAAACATTTTCGGAGTTTTTTGAGGGTCACCGATGAAGACGGGAAGACCCTTTTTTTCAGGTATTATGATCCGAGGGTACTGCGCGTATTTTTGCCCACATGCGATCAGAAACAGCTCGAAACCATGTTTGGTCCGGTTAATCGGTATTTTACAGAAGGCGAAGAAGATAATAAATTAATTGAATATGCATGTACAGATAAATTTAAGCTTATTAAGGATGTGATTAATTTGTAAAATGAATTTGAAATTTTATTTATGATATCTTTAATTTGGAATTTGATAAAGACGATAAATCATCGGCCACTATTGGAGAGCTCAAACACCATTTCCGCTCGATTCTGCAGGTTTACGATGAGGAAGGGAATCCTCTCTTTTTCCGCTTTTACGATCAAGGGTGTTGCGCGTGTGTCTGCCCACGTGAAATGCTGGGGGGTTGGAGATTGTTTTCGGGCCGCTCGAAAGCTTTGTTCTCGAAAGCGATTACCCAGCTATGCTCACGCGGTTCTGGCGGGTCGGTGAGGTGCTCCGAACAGAGAAGTTATCTCTTGTGTGAACCAAGTAATTAACGGAGAGGGATATGCTGATTATTCGCAAAGAACAGTTCAGGACCTTTGAAAAGATTGCAGAAAAGCAATTTGAGGACCGGATGGTGGTGCATCTTCAAAAATATTTCCATGAAAAATGTTCTGAGGTAGGTGAAGAAGGGGTGCGGGGATCCATTGAAAAGGCCGTTTTTCGAACACGTGAGCTGGGTTTGAAAATGGAATATGATATTGAGCGTTTTCTGAATCATATGTATACCCTGGGATTTGATTTTGATACGAATCTAAAGTTTCCCTGGGCTGAGGAGGTCTTCTCGGATCCGGATGTGGATCCGTCTGAACTCATGGATATTTTAAGCGAACGAACCCAACGTGAACTGGAACAGGAAGAAGAAAGAAAAGGACAATAAACGATGAGTGGTTCAGGATCTTTTGCTAATGCACAATCCGGGTCCGGGGCCAACCCCTCCGGGAATCAACACGGCAGTTCCGTCCTGAGCTGTCAGGCCGGTACTCTGACCGTTAATGTAACCAAGGAAGGTGCCAGACAGCCGGCCGACCGCGTCCGGGTGCAGATCCAGGGACCTGCATCACGCACGGCCTACATACCTGCCGGCGGCAATCATACGTTCAGGAATTGCCCCGCGGGGGACTACACGGTAACAGGATGGCTTCGGAACTGGCGGCAGCGGGACCCTGATCCGGCCCCTGTTACGTTACCGCAGGGCGGTAACGGCAATGTAACGGTTACCATTTTTCCCTGCGAACTCCAGCAGGTCAATCCAACCGGGTCTCCGGACCCAGAGAAAGTATACATCAACACGGACGGCCGCAACATTGACATCGAGGCAAACCTGGTGACCCGGCAGGCCGGGGTTATGGTATATTTCACAGTGGATGCCCACGCGCGAAATAAGACAGGCCTGCCTGCCGGGCTTCAGGCCGGGGTCAATCCGGCCAGTGCAAGAACCGACAGCAACGGTGTTGCGAGGACTACCCTAACACTATCTCGATACGGCGGCGACCGATTCCGGGTGAGCGCGGCTTTGGAACCCAATCGGCCGGTCGGTTCCAGAGACACCCGAGTGACAAAATGGTTCCGGGTCTGGCGCCGGGTGTACTGTGAAGTGGATTGCATGCATCGGGCCAGTGGCGGAACCTACGCCAATATCGCGCAGACCGCTGGAATGAAGCGAGAGTATCGAAATTATTTTGTGCAGATAGATGACACGGGTGCTGATTCACAGCCAGCCCACCGTAGAACTGTAACAGAGCATGAAGCCGCCGCTTTTTGTCAAAGTGCGCGTAGCGGAACCGATACACCCATGGTCCATTTTGTTTTGATCGACTCCATTGTATGGGATCCTGCCAATCAACCCCATACTCTTGTTCTGTCCCGAACCCGTGGGAGCTATAATTTTTCGGCTGAGACTACAACGCTGCACCTGAATGATTCAGCCAATCCAAACCGGTGGCTTCAGGGCAATGTGAGACTCGAGATCACCAGACGACTTGCGAACGGAAGTACTCAGACTACCACCCATAATCTGCCCAACCCTACCAATCACCTACGTATGAGTGCAGTGGGCGATAATTTTCGGCTGCAATGGGACATCCGGAATGTCCTGGGGATCGGCAATACTGATGCTTTCCCCGCAACTTTCACCAGGGTTCGGATGCTGCTGACACTGGAGGTTTGGGAAGAAGGCTCAGGACTGGCTGCAGGCGGGGCATCCATTGTGGGGATGCGGTTCAGGGAGCGCAGTTACAGTGGAACTGGGCTGTCCAATCGTGTTCGCAATACAACAATACATGAATCCGGACACAACATGGGAATGGCGTCCAGATATGCCCCGGACGGTACACAACCCGCGACATACTATTATAACGCTGGTCCCCATTGCCACAACAACAGCGATCAATGTGTCATGTACGGTGTTCTCCAGCCAAACTACCGGTTTTGTAATACTTGCGGAGATGCGCTGCGGGCGAGGAATCTCACGAACCTGCCGGTTATCGGTACCAGCGCAATGTAGGCCTGAAAGGAAAGACATATGAATGAAAAAGAAATTCAGGAAATCACGCGTCCAGTATGGTACGGCCGTGAGGCTAATTCTCCGGAATTGCCGGAGGGTCAGCTAGGGATTGAATTTTCCACTGCCGATGCAAACGGACCTTTTGGTGACACCATCGGGCTCTATGCAACGGTCCGGATCGGTGGTATTCAGGCGGAAATTTATGGGGGCCGGGCCAATGCCGCCACCGAAGTGGTGGCACTGGATGCGGAAAGTGGGATGGTTTATCACAGCCCTGCCAAGCGGATCGATTCCGTGCCATTCAGGCCTGTGTCGGGGCTTCCCCAGGATCAAGCGTCCACGGATGCGGTGTTGGATGAAATCGAATCCAACTTTAATGTGGATCTGTGTGTCCACTTGGGGCTTCCTCCGGAATACGCCCAATACCATGTCTTCTGCTGGATGGATCACGTGACATCAGATATCCAGGTCATTGATACGCCGGCAGCCAATGAACGTGATGAACTTGGAAAGCCCCTGACAAGACCTTGCGCTTCAGAAGTGGTTTCTATTTCAACCCAGGCAGGAATTTTGCCCCAAGGAATTCAGGGAGTTTTTTTGGCGTCTACTGTTGAGAAAAAGGCTGCAGAGGAGGCATCCAAAGAAGAGAAAATCCGGGAAGGGGTGGTGGTGCAGGGAAACGTCTCGTCGGAATTATTGCCTGCTGAACCACCTCTGCCGGATGATGTGCCCCTCTATTTGACGGTAATGGTTCGATCCTTTGTAGACCGTAAGTTCAAGTGGTGCTCAGTCCATATCCCTGAGTCATGCCTTGAGTCCCGAAGCCTTTCATTCAACATCAAACCTTTTTATTTGCTTGATCTGCCTGAAACACCGCAACGGATTTTTGTGCTGGCGGCTGTGGGGAGCACCATATCCAATATCTTTACCATTGAAGCGGAGGATTATCTAAATTTATGATTCCTTCCACGTTAAGACGACGATCTGTTTGTGCATTATTTATGCTTGGGTTTTTCATCGTGAGTGCCTCCTGCATGGCAAAAAACCCTGTAGTCTTTCAAAGGTCCGTGGGAAAAGGCTTGCAGAAAAATTCGCCAAAGCTGCCGGAAACCGGTCCATCACTTATTTTCAAACTGGTCGCGGCCACAGGGCCGGAAGGACCGACCGTGGGTCTTTTCGGTGCGGTCCGGGTCGGGCAGCCTTATGCGAGTCGATACGGCGGTCGTCTGGCAGGGGCTGTTCAGGTGGTGGCGGTCGATGCCGCCACGGGCCGTGTTTTTCATGGCGTACCGGAAAGACCGGACACAGCCCCCCTCTCACCGCTTTCGGATGAGGAGGTTGCGCGGCTGCAGAAAGGCGATGCCGTGGTGGAATCAATTGGAACCTACTTTCATATGGACCTGTACAATCATCTTGGTCTGCCGGCTGATACTGCTCAGTGGTACGTTTTTCTCTGGCTGGATGGCCTTTTGTCGGAGATGGCCCAAACGCCTGGGGCTGTGCAAAAAGGAAAGTCTCAATCCGTTTCAGTGGAAAAATTGGATACTCAACAGTCTGATGTTTTGATGTTTTCGGCGGCATCGGCCTCTGATCTTCAAATGCTTCAGCCGGGTGCGATTCGTTTGAAAGACAGAAGCATTTCCGAAAAATCTCCGAATACACTCAGAGGTATGCTGCGTTTTGATCCTGAATCCTCAGATTCGGCCAAATGGATAAGCGTGTTGTCTCTCTGCCGTAACACCAGAGAGTTTAAATCCGTTACCCGGAAAATTCCCGGTAATATTAAGAAATTGCAGGGGATCATATTTGAAGTGAATACTGAAGCATGGGGAGCTTGCAGCGCTGGGGATGAACAGGTTTTCTTTACCGCTGTCAGCGGACCGTTTGCATCCAATGTTTTGGTGATGGAGTAAAATAGTAACCATTTAAAATGCACATGTATTTCTTTAACATGTCTCGGCAGACCCTTACACTTGATTGTGTTTTCGGAAAAAACAATAGATTGCAGATGGTTTGATCGTATTCAGCTCGGTTCATTTCCTTCAGGTAAATACGCCTGTTGCATCATTAGGGATGGGAGGATCTTTTGACCGGAGCAGTTCGAAATTTTACATGTTGAGTAAATTACATTAGCAACCATATCGAGTGGGATTTCAAAATCAAACTTAATCGCTTCTGCAAGCTTCAACAAAAGGACTAATTTACGATGCCAAAACAAGTGGTCATGGGTGCCATGATGCAGTGCTCGTTCGGGGTGGCCCCGGCCTCCCTGGTGGTTCTGCCGGCCAACCGGGTGATGGTGGAGAACAAACCGGCGGCGAACATAATGGATCACAAGCCCGTGGTCAACATTCCGACATTCGGGATGTGCAATGCACCGACGAATCCGGCCGTGATAGCGGCGACCTCGGCGGCCTTGGGGGTGCCGACGCCGGCGCCGTGCGTGCCGGTGACAGCCGCGCCGTGGGTGCCCGGATCGCCGACAGTGCTGATTGGCAACATGCCGGCCCTGAACGACACGAGCAAGTGCATGTGCACGTGGGCGGGAGTGATA
>JAQYVT010000142.1 GCA_030145345.1 Desulfobacterales bacterium | reverse complement strand
AGGATTTTAGCAATTTTTAGGGTCTCTTGGTATTGATCGTTCTTGATAAAATGAAACGTCGATATGATGGCAATCCGCCGCTCCCACAAAATTTCAGATTTTGCCAGCCTGTAAAGGGAAGCCTTGTTTTTGCCCATGAGGAAGGCGCCCACAATATGATGCGCGGACCCGTCGACCAGATCCCAACTGTTTATGAATGGCGTGTTTTCAAGGTATAGTGCGTATATTTTCTTTTTTGTGATTTCATCTCCACTCGCATAGTTGCGAACCAGAATCAGCAGTGCAAGAAGCCTTTCCTCATGGACTGAAGACGCGAGTAACGCCTTGACTTCCGAGGTGGTGATATCTTGATACTCTTTGGCCAGTTTCCTGAGGTCGGGAACTCTGACACCGATGAAAATATCGCCCTCACCATATTCACCGGGTCCGGTCTTGAAAAATTTTTGCAGGATCTCTGCCGTCTCGCTGCGCGCAAGTTGTTTTAATCTTTTTTTGATGTTTTTCATGAGACGTTCGGGTTATAAGTTCCTTCCGACGGGAAACAACGGCACCGTCTTTTTTTGCTTGAAGTGAATCAACAGGATGCCTGACACAATCAACAGCAAGGCAATAAGAATATTGGCGGTTATGGGTTCTCCCAGCATCAGACCTCCCAGGACGACACCCGAAACCGGCATGATGAAAATAAAAGAATGAAGTGCTACGGCGCCGTACTTTTGGAGCAAGGTCATCCAGGCGACGAAACAGAAAGAAGCTGTCACAAGGCCCTGGTACAACAGCGCGCACAAAACATTTGCGTCAACATGGGCGATCATCATCGGGTCCCAAAGAAACCCCTCGAGAAAAAAGAAAGGGACCGAAAATATCATGGGGTAAAGCACGATGTGAAACGGCTTAAAAGCGTGTATGATCCGTTTGGTATAAACCGCGCTGCATGACCAGAGAAAAGCTGATGAAAGAATCATGAGATCTCCGACTTTAAAATCGGTTGCAACCCCTTTTTTTTCTAAAAACACGAAGGCCACCCCGGTGAACCCCAACATGATGCCAAAAATTTTCCTTGGGGTAATCTGATCTCCGGGAATGAAATAATGTGCCAGAAACAGTGTAATAAAGGGTTGAAAATTGACCAGCAAGGTCCCTCGGGAAGCGTTGCTTTTGCTGAGTCCAAGATAAAAAAGTGACAGCTGCACGGTAAACAGCATGGAGATAATCAGCAATTTCTGAAACTGGCCCGTTTTGATATTAAAAGATCTTCCGGTCATCAGAGCCCATAAAAAAATCGCTGCGGAGGCGATACTAAAACGGAGGCCGGCGGTGGTAAAAACCCCTAAACCTGAAAGACTGATTTTAATCGCAACGGCATTTGCACCGAAAAAGATGCACAGACATACCGAAAAAATGCCTGCAAAAAGAGACAGCTCCTGATTTTGGGGCGTCGGGTCGATCACGCTTTAGTCTATCCCAATTGTTTCCCCGGGATTGGGGACAAATGCCGAAAAGCCTTCATTTTGCAAATGCTGTGCAAATGCAATCGACTGATCTTCTTCGCCGTGGACGACGGCGATTTTTTTAATACGCAGGTTTGATGTCTTAAGAAAGCGGACCATTTCGTCTCTATCGCCATGTGCACTGAATCCCCCCAGTTGCCTGACCCGGGCTTTCAACGGATAAATTTTATTGAGGAATTTCAGCATGGGCGGCGGTCCTTTTCGGCTGGCTTGCTCATAGGCCAGACCCTGTTCGAGAATCCGGCGGCCCAGGGTATTTTGAGCCATATAGCCGACGATGAGGATGGTATGACGGGGGTTGTGGATTTTATGGCGGAGGTGATGAAGGACACGACCGGCTTCACACATGCCCGATGCCGAAATGACAATATGGGGCTTTTCTTCCCGGTTGAGGGCCATCGATTCTTCCACCGAACCGACAAAATGAACCTGGTCAAAATAGAACGGGTTGTGCCCTTTTTGTAGAAATGTTTCATGGGTTTCGAGGTCATACACTTCAGGATGTTCGCCAAACACCCGGGTAATGTTGGTGGCCAGCGGGCTGTCCACAAATACCGGAATTCGAGGGACCTCCTTGTCGTTATACAGTTCGTGAAGCACATATAAAAGTTCCTGGGTGCGGCCATAGGCAAATGCAGGAATAATGATCGAACCGCCCCGTTCAATTGCCTCGTTGAGAATCTTTTTTAATCCTTTTTTCAGATCCTTGATCGGTTCATGAAAGCGGTTGCCATAGGTACTTTCCATGATCATAAGATCGATATCTTGATCGGTCGCCTCGAAATGAAGCGCAGGATCCTTAATGATCGGCTTGTTGAATCTGCCGATGTCGCCGGTGTAACAAACGGTGTACTTTCGGCCGTTATTTCGGACTTTGATCATGGATAGGGCCGACCCCAAAATATGACCGGCCTCGTAAAAGGTGCAGGTTGCATTTTTTCCGATGGTCGCGGTGCTGCGGTAGGGATATCCTTCAAAAGACTCGAGGGCATGTTCCGCATCTTCCATGCTGTAGAGCGGGACGACCGCTTCGATAGGGTATTTCCGGATAATTTCCTCAATTTTTTCAGTGTCGATTTGATGGTTACCCTTTTTCAGCTGCTTTTTAATGTCGTTCAGATCTCTTTTTGAAATGTTCTTTTTTGAGCCGGAAGTTTTCATTTCAGATAAAAAGGATCGAACGGCTTTGTAATTCAGGTAATCTGCGTCGGATTCCTGTATGTGCGCTGAATCCAACAAGAGATATTTACAGGCATCTCGGGTGACCCGGGTACAGACGACTCGACCGGGAAAATTGTTTTTCGTCAGCAAAGGGATGCGGCCGGAATGGTCGATGTGCGCGTGTGAAAGTACCACATTGGTGATGGTCTGGGCGTCAAAGGGAAGGGTTCTGTTTTTTTCGTCGGTCTCTTTCCGGTGACCTTGGAACAATCCGCAGTCCATCAGGATGCGGTCGTTCCCGGTTTCCAACAGGTGCATAGAACCGGTAACTTCCCGTACGGCCCCGTAAAATGTTATCTGCATTGTATTCTATCCTTTCTGGGCAAAAGGTTAAACCCTAATTAATCGTAAACAAACTGGAAGAAATATTATAAGTGTTTCGTCTTTTATCTTTTATGTAGATACAAATGTGTATTGATAACAATTCAATAGATGAGATATTAATCTTTTAATACAATCCCATTTTGTTTACCCTTCGGGAAAGTTTAGGATACCCCATCTCCATCGTTATCAAGGGCTCGCAGTAGACGACTACGGCTTCGTCCTTGATGCCTTGGATCTGGGGCATCCTAAACTTTCGCTCAATTAGGGTAAACGGTTGACGATCCACGGGAACATATGGGAACGGCACCTGGGTGTCAAGGTTAAAAGCACGGTCACGTTGACCGGTGTCAGGTGTTAACCATATGAAATCAAAGCGCAATCTAAGTCGTCGGAGATCCCCGGACTCGTTTCAAGGGGATGGAGGGGGCTTCAACTTAGGGCGCAAGCAGTTTGAACCCCGTTTGAGAATCGAGAATCCGGACGCCGGTTGTGTCGATGAGCTCAAAAAGTATCGCTTCCATGACATGCCAGACCTTTACACCGTTTCTGATGCAACCGGTCACGGTCGATGCGTTTCTGCCGCAGGCAATATGCATATGAAGGGAAGGGTTGCCCTCGTCATCTGGAAACAATGTCCCGGTTCCGGTGATTTCGTGCACATTATCAAGGATGTGCTCCATTGGATTGATGGGCGCGATTCCCTGATCCGGGCCCACAATCAGCGTGCTATTTTCTGCAGCACCGCCAATAATAATCAAGGCCGCGGCTTTTATGGACTGTTCCCGGGCAAGTTTTTCAATTTCTTCGTGGACAATATCGCCATCTTCGAGACGTATCACAAAAATTCGCCCTTGCTGTGCCAATGAATATTTCATAAATCTTTTCCTTTCAATAGAGTGGGATTTGATGTCGGCTGGCAACGGGTTCTTTGGGGGGGGGTAATCATATAATCTAAAAAAAAAATCCATATTGCCATTTTTTCATTGAAATTTTCTCATTTATTTAGCATAAGTACTTTTTTAATTCAATGTAATCCGCTTTTTCAAAGAATATACCCCCCAATAAGCCAAAAACTTGCTAGGGGGCATGGAAATCATCAATAAAAAATACTATAAAATTCAAGTTATTGTTTATTCACGAGGAGGAAGAGGATGTACAGAATACAAGTGGGGATACTGTGTTTGGTGATGGTTTTTGTTTTTGGCTTGGCGCTGAACGTAGCCGGACAAGATAAAAGCGAACCTAAAGCGGCTGTTGAGGATATGTGTGTCCCCATGGGCGTTATTGAGCTGAAACCAGATCTCTCGATCGAGCAAAAGAAATCTTCGGTAGAATTCAATCATGCCAAACATCTTACCTTTGATTGCCGAAGATGTCATCACAAGTGGGAAGCAAATACCAAAATTGCCAACTGTACAACATCAGACTGTCATGATCTCCTTAAAGCTCCGAAACGGCCGACGAAATATCTGGTTTATACGGAAGAGGGCATAAGGTATTACAAATATGCCTATCATCAAAACTGTATCGGGTGTCACAAAGAAATAAAAGTCCAAAGAAAAAGACTGGAAAGCGTTTACCTGGCCGCTGAAAAAGAGCTGCCCAAAACCGGTCCGACCAGTTGCAATGAGTGTCATCCCAAAGAATAGTTTCGACGGTATCGCCACGTCTTTTTTACCGGCGCATTTTACGCCCAAAATACGGAAATTATCCTTTTAAAAAAAACACGGATTCCCATATAAAAAACAATAAAATCGTTTCGCAACAGGCAGTCTCATACAACGACAGTATTTCGGCATGGATCTGCTCTTTCTATCGATTCCCAATACACTCAAACCGTAGACGCTTTTTAATAAAGATCGTCCATTCCGCTCTCCGAGGCGTAGGCTCTCCGAGCCAGAGGCTGATCGATAAAACCGTATAATCAAAACTCCCCGACCGCTCAAACAATTACGACCCATACACGCTAACTCCAATTGAGCGAAAGCTGTATGGCCTTTCAGGGAAATAAGATGTTAAAACAAAAGAACACAATGGCTCTCCTCAGAGACAACAGGATGCTTTTTATCATCATTTTATGCGTTCTTTTTTTAATTGAGCTCGAAATTTTTGCGGTTGCGGCAATGAAATCCGGCCGGAAATCGTGGCTGCAAGTGTTCGATGCCAAGGGGAACGTGGTACATGAAACAGACGGTCAAAATCTCAGCGAGTTCAATAAATATTATTTTGAAAAAACATTTGGTCCATTCGAACAGTATCAGGTCAAACTGGTAACCCAGGATCGTCCGTTTCCTTTCAGAGCCTGGTTTGTTGCGGCTGTGGGCATACCTGTCGGTGCAATGCTTCTGTTTGCATTTTTTGTCCGCACATATCAGTCTCTTTTTTATAAAGAAGAAAAAATCCCCCATGATCCTGATTTAAAAGAAAAGGAATACGAATACCCGTTTGAAAAGATCATTGCGGGCATCAGCAGATTTAACATCTTTGCCATCGGCTTTCTGGTATTCCTCACGGTATTTTTATACTGGGTCATCCCCGATTTAATCGTCTATCTGGGTCGAGTGGGCACCGAAACGGTGACCCGATACAAGTGGATCTTCTTATCTGTTGCCATCATTTTTTTGGGTCTGATCATATGGATGATATATTTAAGGTATCTTCTGGCCCAAAAAACCATAGACAGTCATACGGAAATCAAAAAATACCGCATGCAGTTGGCGTACGATAAAACCGACCCTATTCCCCTTCAATTGGAGTATGATCCGGAAGAAAAATCTGATGCAAAGGTTTGATCCCAGAGCATCCAGTTTATCTATACTAAGGCGTTCATTAATTGTTCGATATTGAGCAAACGCCCTTCATTGGCGCACACCCCATTTGGAACCCCCGTAAAAAACTTTATTCCCAACAGATCCTCAGATTTTGAAAAGAGTCCCATCCAAAATCGTTCCAAAAACTATTTTGCCTTGACATTTGCTTTGTCGTTTGAGATGAGAAAGTCTGATCGTTTTTTTCGGTTTGGGGCCATGCGGGTTTTTACGGGTCGATTTCGCTCTGAAGGAACTTTCACTTTTGCCAGCGTGACGACCTGAAGCTCAGGTCTAACATTGAAAGTATTTAGAAGGAGGTCAGAACTATGGCGGAGGGGATCGTAAAGTGGTTTAGTGACAAAAAGGGATTTGGATTCATCGAACGGGAGGACGGGACGGACATTTTTGTACATTATTCTTCCATCGGTATGGATGGGTTCAAGACCCTTGCCGAAGGAGAAAGGGTGACTTTTGACGTGGAAGAAAGCGACCGGGGACCGGCGGCCAAGAACGTCCAGAAAGCTTAGATTCCGAAACATCAAAATATAAAAGGCATTTCATCGAAACAAGGATGGGATGCCTTTTTTATTCGCCTTCGCTTGAATACCCTGCAGCTTGCTGCAGGGATGAAAGGCAAGGTGAACCACGCCGAAGCTCGCCAGAGCGGAGGCGGGTTAGGCTACGGCGCAATTCCGCTTTGATACCCCGCAGCTTGCTGCGGGGAGCTTCATTTTTACATTGAAAACCGGGTCCTCATGATCAGGTTGAAAACAACGGCTATGCCATCTGATCGGTTAGGCTGGAATGTTGGAATAATGGCGTTTTGGGAAAACAATTTTTTTCCAACCCAATACTCCAACACGCCATGCTTTTCCCCACTACGCCATCACGCCATCATTCCCCGTATGGTGGGATCTAAAATGGGGCCCCGGATTCCTGACGCGAATTCGCCTGACGGCCCTGCAGCGTGTTGCGGGCAGCTAAAATCCCGCTTTTCAGGACAGCGGGAAGATTCATGTGCTTTTCTCAAAATCCCTGATTATCCCCCCGATTTTTTCTTCAATGTACGTGGCAATAGATTGAGCCTTGTCAGATGTAATCGTCGCGATATCCGCTGAAAGCCTTTCAATTTCTTGTTCATCAATCCCGGTGGTCATGTTGATCAGAAACGGGTCGACTTCGCCTTCAGCCGGCAACACCCCACAGGCGCCAAATGCACCCAGGAATTCATCGTTTACGAAAATAGGAACAACGATCTTTAACAATCCTGCATCACATTCTTCTATCAGGCTTTTTCCGGTTTGTTTTGCCTGGGCTGCAAGATTCATGTGGGCGACCGCGCAGATATAACTCTGTCCCTTGTCCGTGGCCTTAATGGCAGGGCATAGCCTGTTTGCCCAATTTTTATAATCTGTTATCCGGATGCCGTCCGTATTGAAAACATTCGCATCGAGGTTGGATCTTCGGGTGACGTCCTCCTCGAG
>JAQYVT010000021.1 GCA_030145345.1 Desulfobacterales bacterium | reverse complement strand
GACACTGTGCCCGGCAGCCCCATAACGGAATTTGTACTTGGGTTTGGCCTTGTAACGTGCGTCCTGGATATTCTTGGCCTTCTGGGCCAGCATATGGCCGTCCGGGTTCACGCCGGCATCGGCAAAGCTCTGCCAGGCAAACAGCGTCGAAGTGACGCCGAATGTCATGGCAATCCGCGAAAAATCTCTACGGGAAAGGGGCCTTTCCATGAGAGACTGTTTTTCTTTCTTTTTCTTATCCTTTTCCTGCATGGTGTTCCTCCTTTTTTATATGGGCTTGCCGAGTAAGGCCATAGATAACTTCGCGCTTTCTATGCACGCAGTTGAACTCATAAGTCATCTAATAAACCAACAAACAACCACCACAAATTCATCTTGTCCCGGCTATACGCTTGACCGAATGGAAGTGAACTCATTACCAGTGACCCCGATCAACCGGAAAACCGCTTCATCTGCCGGACCATGTTCAATGATTAATCCGGAAGCTGGCTGCGCAATGCCTTGGCTTTAGGGACGGCGCTGGCGGCATCGTAAGCCCAGCCGTCCGCACCGATCTCATCGGCGAAATCCTGCTTGACCGGCGCACCGCCCACCATCACTTTCACCGAGTCTCTGAGTCCGTTCTTTTCCAGCGCCTCGAGCACATCGGGCATGACATCCATGGTGTTGGACAGGAGCGCGGAAAGCCCGACGATGTGCGGTTTGTCTTCTTTTACGGCTTCAACAATATCTTCGGTCGGTACATCCGGCCCCATATTTCGAATTTCAAACCCTGCGGTTTCGAACATGGTGCCCACCAGTTCCAGTCCGATGTCGTGGACATCGCCCTCCACGGTGGCCAGCACGGCTTTTCCGAAACCTCCCCCTGCACCTTCCACCAGCAGCGGTTTGAGAATCACCATGGCCCTCTTCATGGATTCCGACGACAGCAGCATCTCGGGAATGAACTTCTCTCCTTTTTCAAAAGCGTCACCGGTGGCCCGGAGGCCCTCGACCAGCCCTTTGTCCAGAATTTCGTTAGCCGCCTGGCCTTCATCCAAAGCTTGTCTAACCAGTTCAACGATCTTATTTTCTTCTCCGTCGAATACGGCATTTTTGATGTCACTTAGGATACCCATTTCATTCCTCTCCTTTTAACGATCTATTGGTACTGACCGTATTTTCTGGCGGCATAGACCATGGCGTCGCGATTGGCATAAGAAGAGCCCTTGACATCCCAGCAGTTGGTTCCCAGAATGCATCGAAGATCGGCAGCTTCGACAACATCGATGACCGCCTTGGCCTCTTTTTCAATGTCTTCGGGTTTTCCTCTTTTCATGGTCGTGGCGTAGGAAACGGCTGTTTGGCCGTCTGTGGTACTTTTGGTGGCGGCACCGACGTTACCGTTTAAAGCCTTTACCCGGGACAGCCCCTTTTCGTTGGTTTCCACCGCTTTTTGGGTACACATTTCGACATCCATGGGCCCGAGGAAATAGCAGTCCGCCTGATTCTGATAGACAAGATCCATTCGATCATGCCAGTTGCCGCAGGGATGCATGGTAATGTTCATTCCGGTCTCTCTTCGGATGGCTTCAATGAACTTTCGCTCATACGGCTGGGTCAGCTTTTCGTAGTGGTCCCGGGAGATGCAGTCCCGGGAAGAGACCGGATCGTTGACCCACACACAGTCGGCACCGGCTTCCCATGCCGCGACAACCATCTGGAGCCATCCGTCAAGGGCCCGTTCCATCAGTTCCACCGCCCAGTCAGGGTCTCTGGCGACGATTAAAAACCACTCTTTGAATCCGGTCAGACAGGCCGCGGTTCGGGAAGGACAGCTCCCCCAGGTCATGATGGGCACATGCTGGGTGCCATTACCGCGTTTGATCAACTCTTCTTTGAGACGCCGAATCACGTAAAGCACTTTGGGCATGTTGCCGTCTTTGCGGGGATCGAGTTTCCATTTTACATTTTTCATGTCTTCTTTGGTCTTGATCAGGGGTTCGGCAATCTGGGGAACGTCGTTTTCCGGGTACTTGAGTTTAGCGCCCATGGCTTCCTCTACAGGACCCATCATGTCGTAATCGATGGCACAGTCATATTGAAACCGTTCCTGGGCAAGAATCTGCCCCTTGACATACAGGTCCGGGTCATCCCAGGTCTGTTTAAAGGTGACGCCGATGTGCTCTAAAGCAGCCCATCTGGGATAGAAATGAACCGGTACACGGTCCCTTTTTTCTCCATTGAGCGATGCCATCATCCTTTCATAGGGGCTCACTTCCTGAGTGTTGCTGTAAAGGTAATAACTCATTTTAATTTCCTCCTTAATTTTTTTCCAATCATTCAATCACGTCTGTTTGCCTGCAATTCTTTTTATCATGTGAAATTTTTTGAAACCGGTTATCAATGGTGCGAGTATTTATTATGGGTGTGAAGAACATCCGGTGCTTGCAATCATCTGTGAGGCGGCAATGAAAACAAATAATTACCATTTAAATATCGTCAAACTCCTATGGGCTTACCTTTTCGATATATTACTTCTGCGACAATCGTGCCAGGATTCAAAACACCGGGTGATTTATGTAACCTTTAGATAAGACTATCTTATTTGGAAAAAGGAGCGTCTGACACATAAATTTGTAGGGCAAAAGATGTCAGAATTTTTTACAGGTTGTAAAATGTGTTCGGGTTATTTTTAAGATTTATACGATAAAATAATGAATATTGAATGGATTTGAACTCGCCTTTGGAGAGCCGTCAAAAGTGAAATCGGATTTTGATTGAAAATAGGCGCCAGGCGGACATTCAGCGTCTTTCAAGTCATCATCCGCCCAGGGGGATGGTAAATCGTTATCCTCTGAAAGGCACCAGCGGGCGGAGCATTGACTCTGGGCGCCGGATTTCCTTTTAACCCCAAAAAACCAGTTGCTTGAGAATTTTTTTTTGACCATATCCGGATCTTCTATGGAACTGATGATCCGCATCGACCCCCGGGCACTTGGAACCGGGCAGGGGTCGATCTCGTATGTTTTTTTTATTTTAATAAGATGTAGTTTGGTACACTTTTCTTATGATTTGACACATTTTATGAGACACATTCCACTGTTTTGATACACATTACCATTCTTTTCTGATACATTTTATCATAAGTTGACAATAAGTGGATAGGACTGACTTGAGGTTGACAAATATTCCCTTAAACTAGGGAATTATGGAATAGAAATTGCACAACCAATTTTGGATGACATCCTTAACAAGGGGTTCTGTCAGGCCGATGATTTCACAACCAGGGTTGTAGCCAAACAATAATGCCCGAATCTTTCGAAAATACCATCCTCTTTTTTCTCTCGGATACTTCGTTCCGGAGTCTCGGTACAATCGATAATTATTTCACGAAAATTACAAGGAGACGTTGCCATTGGAAACTACAAAAACAGGCTTGTGGGGTGAAACTTGGAAAGAAATCCGTAAAGGTTGCCATTTTATTTTCATTCGGGATATGCCCATGTGGGTGGCCGGTATCGGACTGGGCATTCTGGCCATACTGATTTTTTTGTGGCGTTATCCCTGGGGCATTTCTTCGGGGTATGGCAACTGGGGCAATCAGCTGTATTACTATCTGGGCCTTGGAAAACTTGCCGGATTAAAGGAAGCGCCCCTTGCCCCCTGGATCCATCCTGTATCCGTTATGAATCTTGGGATGATTTTCGGTTCAATGGGGGCGTCCATGATGAAACGGCAGTTTAGTACCTACCGCGCACCGGGCCGGGAATATGTAAAAGGATTCCTTGGGGGCGCCTTGATGGGCATCGGCTCTTCTTTTGCCAACGGGTGTATTGAGGGCGGGTTTTACACCGCTGTGGGGGTCTATTCCCTGGGGGGGTTCGCAATGATGATCGGCCTGGCTGCGGGATCCTATCTGGGTGTCAAATATCTTATCTGGGAAATGCTTCACTGGCCGGTAAAAATACCGACGCCAAAACCGGTTGCCTCTCCAAAAACACCGTTAATCAACTGGAGCAAAGCGTATCCCTACATCGGAGCCGGCATCTATATCGCAATATGTCTTTCATTTTATGTCTACACGGCCTTCGACAAAACCCTGATCGGGGGTATGGCCTTTTTCGGGCTTTGGATCGGGTTTTTTATGCAGCGGGCCCGCTTCTGTCTCCAGCGAACCTTTCGAAATCCTTTTATGACCGGTGATTATGAAATGGTCAAAGCGGTCATCCTGAGTCTGATCATTTACAGCACCGGATCGGCGGTTATAAAGTACGGTTTCTTTCAGCCGGACACCCATGGAATCGACCACCGTTTCTGGTTGGGAAGTTTAGTCGGCGGGACAATTTTCGGCCTGGGGATGGTCATTGCCGGTGCCTGCGCAAGTTCCGGTCTGTGGCGGGCCGGCGAAGGAAACACCAAAATCTGGTTGGCCATCGTCGGTTTTTGTTCGGTGTATCCGCCATTTAAATTCGCCGTACAAAATACCGCTCTGGGGCCCTTTTTGGGCAAGGGAATTTATGTTGTCGATATCTTCTCCTGGACCTGGACCCCGATTCTTTATTTGGCTTTTTTTATCGTCTGGTACCTGCTGGCGGCGTATAATGCTAAGACGGAAAAATTCGTTATCTCATTTTAGAGTGGTCAAACCATGAATTTATACTCCTTTTTAACTCATTGACTGAACCGGATTTTATGCAGCTACATACAATCCAGGTGCGTACACTCAGCAATCATTACATCGTAAATAAACGGCCCGGACGCCGTTAAAACCTTACAAATTGTGCAATATTTCTTAAGCGTTCATCTGCCCCTTCAACCCTTTGATATAGATAAACCGTCTAGGAATAGATATGCCTCCAAAGGCATCCTGTGGCACGTTTCATGCACTATTAGAATTAACAATTCAAAGTGCCGGCCAGAGAAAAATCATACAACAAAAAGCATCATGAACGCTTATATTCCATTGATCACAGGATGTTATTCAATCATCCCAAATAGCAGACACCATAAAATTTAAAAGGATTGATGTCAGGCAATTTTACACAGTGTAAAATTGCCTGACATCAATCCAAAACACCAATCTTAACAACGTCAGCCAAACGAAAGGAGGTGAAAAACATAGGGTGAACCTCTGTATGATTACGCATTATACAGTTTAACAATGATTACTTTACCAGGGGGGGGTAAAAATGAAAACATTTAACAAACTCATGCTAATGATATTTTGCCTGTTTATAGCAGCAGCGTTTGCCGGCACTTCATTTGGCGGTTCCGATTTCCCGAATTACGGGGCTTTCGGAGGGGGTGACAAAGACTGGTACAGCGATGACCTGGGCTCATATTACAGCAAGGACTGGACGCGCAAACAGGTCGAGGAGTTTGTCAAGAGGCCCTGGACCAAAGAAGAAAAGAAAAAATTGCTGGGTCCTGCCGATCTGGGGTATATTCTCGATAAACACAAATTTACGCTCCATAAAGTAAAGGCCAAAAAGGGTGAAGTCCTCACGCCGACACAACTGTATGAAAACGGCAGGTCTTACTGGATGCCGATCATGCTTCAGTACGGCCTTGGCATGAACATGGAAAACTTCAAGAAGGTTTGGATCGATGATGGCAAGTGGAAAGATCCCAAGCATATTCTGCTGGATATTCGCATGGAGTCCGAATATCTTCAGGGACACATCCCGGGTGCCATCCGTCTCGATACCGGTCTGGATATGTGGCATCTTCCTGCTCTAAAGTATCCCGGCGATGCCACGTACTATCTGCAGTGCAAAAGCGGCACGGCGGAGGACGGCGGCATTCGGGGGGCGATCGTCGCCCGGCATATGAGAATCATGGGCTACACCGGCGATATTTACAACCTTACCGACGGGTTCAGGGGCTGGATAGAGCTGGGATACCCGGTCATTAACCGCCACGGGCAGTTCAATTTGGTTCCGGGCACCTTCCAGAAACCCGATCCATACATGCAGAAGGGTAAATATCCCAAGGAATTGAAGTACTCTCCGCATCCATAAAGAAAATTGGGGCAACCATGAACCCTTCGATGGTTACAATTTAGGGAACTCGTTGCACGCTAATCCAAGAAACACCCGTGGTTGAGCCGGCCCTTTCTCCCTCATGGAAGGGGTCACCACGGGTATTTTATTAATCACAGAAGAAAGCCAACCGCTTAAAACTGAAAAATTCCTCTGGCAGTATGGGTCTTCTCTTAAGAATATTCACATCGAATTTTTACTTTTTTTACAGTCTGTAAAAATATCTGACGATCATTCTTCTTAAGACAAGCACTTCTTTCCTATCACATCATAAAATTTAATAAATAATATCATATGATTATATGATCAGATTCCTGCTGCTCCGATTGGCATATTAATTGCTCTTCCATATTACCACATTAAATTCATGATTATTTTTTAATTGTTTTTCTAAACTCTGACTGCTCAACAATCCCGACACGGAAAAACTCGGGAGCGAAAAATTTCGAAAGGAGAAGTGAACATGAACATTTTGACACACAAAGGAAAAAGTTATTCTTTAGATTCCATCGGGTTCTTGGCGGAACCTGAACAATGGGATGAAAATTTTGTGGAAGGAATGGCGCCGCAACTTCGGATCGAGAAGGGTCCCACCAGAGAGCACTGGGATGTAATTTATTCTATCCGGCATAAATTTAAAGAAACGGGCATATGTCCTACCATCTTTGAAGCCTGTAGAGAGAATAATCTGCGGCGAAAACAGTTAAAGAAACTTTTCCCCACCGGATATCAGAGAGGTGCCTGTAAGCTGGCAGGTATTAGCTTCCGCGACAGTCATAAACAACAAGAATTATATACTGCCGAGGCGGCCGAGGCCCTTCACGCAGTTGCCAGTAATAAGTCTTATACCGTGGATGTACGGGGATTTTTAATGGATCCTGATGAATGGGATGAGCATTATGCGATCCACAGAGCATATGAAATGAAAATACCCGGTGGAAAGCTGACGGAAAAGCACTGGGAAATTATTAATTTTCTTCGCGAAAGTTATAAAAAGAACAAAGAGATCCCCACCGTTTATGACACCTGTGACGAGAACCAGATTAGATTGGCAGATCTCGAGCAGTTATTCCCTGATGGATACCACCGGGGTGCCGTTAAGATTGCCGGATTGCGTCTAAGATAGCGATAAACAGGTTCAGTAACCGGGTCAAGGATCGTTGATGGCGACTTGGGGATATAACCAAAGGATATTGATGGAAAGCCTGTCATAAGCCTTTAGACAGCCTGATAAAAACAAGCGGGGGACGGTTTATTTTGCTGCCGATGTCCGAAAAGACCGTTTCTGGCTGTAGTCCCGAGTTACCGCTCTCGGTTGGGTTTGGCCCGGTTTGAACTAAAAACAATGAAAAAGCTCCAAGACCGTATGATGGATTGGGTTGAATTAACCTGTTGACTGTATGAATATTTTGTTTATGTCGAGCATTTTGGAGAAAGTTCCTCTGCAAAGGCTCCGAAATGGAATTCTATTTTTTCTTATAATCACAATCATTCTGTTCTGCCCGCTTTATGGCAACACATCCCAGAATCAAGAAAGATCTGATCTCATCAGAATCCGGCTGTCAAGCCCCCCCCAAGGCTATCAAATGCCCGAGGTGTTCTTCCCTCATGACAGACATACCGAAGCGATTGAAAACAAGTCGTGCGAATCGTGCCATCTTAAAAAGGAAAATGTTTTTGTTTTCAAATTAAAGCGGCTCAAAGATGATGGATTCAAAAACGATAAGGAATTATATCATCACACGTGTATCGGATGCCATACGGATAGACGAGATCAGGGATTAAAATCAGGACCCCTTACCGGCGAATGCCGCATGTGCCACGCTCAAAACCCGCCATATATAGACGCGTCCCAACCCTTTGGCATGGATAAATCCCTTCATTATCGTCATGTACTTGCCGACCGGATCCGATCCGTGGACGGCGAAAAAGAAGAGAATTGCAGTGCATGTCATCATGAATACGATAAAGCGCTCAATAAGACGGTTTATACCAAAGGCAAGGAAGGGACATGCCGCTACTGCCATAAACAGGAAAAGACCGAGGAAGTCCGATCGTTTAAAACAGTTGCGCATGAAGACTGCCTCAACTGTCATATCGCACTCAACCTAGAGAATAAAAAGGCCGGACCGACAAACTGCGCAGCATGTCACGCGTTGGCAAAGCAGTCAAAAATTGTGAAACTCAAGGAAATCCCACGAATAAAGCGGAATCAACCGGATGTTGTGCTTTTGTCGACCTGGTTAAAGGATGCGATTGAATCAGGGAAGCCGTCGCTTCAGTTTGTCGAACCGGTGGCATTCGATCATCTCTCCCATGAAAAACAGGTTGAAAATTGTCGTTTGTGTCACCATGAATCCATGGACACTTGCACGGCATGCCATACTAGAACCGGTTCCGAAAAAAGTAAATTTATCAGACTTGAACAGGCCATGCATTCTTCAAATACATCCAGAAGCTGTCTGGGCTGTCACCGGGAATCCATGAAATCTTCAGACTGCGCCGGCTGCCACGCCCAAATGAAAACCGGACAATTAGATAAATTTAAATGCAATCCTTGTCATACGGTTGCCAGGGAAGCGCTTAGACCGCTGCCCGAAAGCAATGCGACCCGGGCCAACGTTGCGGCAACCGCGATCAAGGCCCCTTCAGCCAACGGGCCGACGATATTGGATGAGCAGATACCGGATAAGGTAACCATAGATATCATGACGGATCAATATGACGGCGTGCAGTTTCCACACCGGAAAATTGTTCAGGCCCTGATCGAACGAACCCAGAAAAGCAGGTTGGCACAGCACTTTCACAGAAAAACAACGTCGATATGTTCGGGATGCCACCATAAGGGTCCGTCGGCCGGCGCATACCCAAAATGTGCCGCATGTCACGGCATGTCACTTCAAACCCAAAAAAACGGAAAACCCGGGTTATTGGGCGCTTATCATGGACAATGTATGACCTGCCACCAGCGCATGGGCATTGAAAAACCGCTGTCCACGGATTGCAAGGCATGTCACCCAAAGAAAACGGTAAAGGTTCAACAAACGGCGTTATTCTGAAATAGAGGAAGAATTATGGGGGTTACCCGCAGACAATTTTTGGCCGGGACGGGCACGGCCATGGGAAACAATTTCCTTTTGAGTCGCCACGCCCAGGCGGCCGCTACCCGGCATTTCAGCGGGCACCCCGGGAGTCTGGGCGTTCTGCACGACATATCCCGCTGCATCGGATGCCGCAAATGCGAAGCCGCCTGCAACCAGGTCAACGAACTTCCCCCTCCGGAGCGCCCCTTTGACGACCTGAACGTTCTGAACCTCGAGCGGCGGCCGGATGCCGGCGTATATACCGTGGTCAATCGGTTTTTACCGCCGGCAACAGCATTGCCGGTTTTTGTGAAAAAGCAATGCAATCATTGCCTGGAACCGGCCTGCGTATCGGCATGTTTTGTCAAAGCGCTTAAAAAATCCGAGACCGGTGCCGTTGTCTATGACCCGTCTCTGTGTGTCGGCTGCCGCTATTGTATGATCGCTTGTCCGTTCAATATCCCGGCTTACGAGTACAGTGATCCCATCACCCCCAAGGTGATGAAATGCACCCTTTGTCAGCCGAGAATTCAAAAAGGGCTGATGCCTAAATGTGTCGAAATCTGCCCCAAAGAAGCCCTGGCGTTTGGCACCCGCGAAGATTTGATCAAAATCGCCCGGCAAAGAATTCACGATTATCCGGGCCGCTATGTGGATCATATCTACGGAGAACATGAAATGGGCGGCTGCAACTGGTTATATATCTCTAACGTAGGGTTTGCAGATATCGGGATGCGCCAAGATCTCGGCGATATCTCGGCAGCGCAACGGACTTCCGGGCTACTGGCTTCATTTCCCATTGTTGTGGTTACAGGGTTCGTTTTTCTCACAGGGATTTATGCCATCTCAAAACGTAAAGACCGGATCGTAAACGAGGAGACGCAAGCTGGCGCAAAACGAGACAAAAAAAAAGCAGTGAAAGACGCTGCAACGCCGGCGAGAAAAAGTTCAGGCGCACAGACGTCGCTCCCGCGGCTCAAAAATCTCCAATCGGTATTCTCACCCTTTAATCTAACTGCTGGAATCATCGTGCTGGTCGGGATGATTCTCACGGTTCTCAGGTTTACCGGAGGGCTCGGCGCCGTAACCCGTCTTGATGACAACAATCCCTGGGGGCTCTGGATCGGGTTTGACCTGTTATGCGGCGTTACCCTGGCCGCCGGCGGGTATATGACATCCGCCGCTTGTTATCTTTTCGGCTTAAAGAGATGTCATTCAGCGGTTCGACCGGCCGTCTTGACGGCATTTCTGGGATACGCTCTGGTCGTCCTCGCTCTGTGTTATGATGTGGGACGGCCGTGGCGCCTCCCGTATTCAATATTTCTTTCACAAGGGACCTCCTCGTTACTCTTTATGTTGGCTGTGTGTATGTTTCTGTCTGTTTTCGTTCTGGCGATCAAATGCAGTCCGGCAGCCTTTGAATGCCTCGGATGGAGAAAAGCCCGCAATGCCGTCATTGAGTTGACGCTGGCCCTGACCGTTTTAGGTATTATACTTTTTATATTACACAACCTGACCCTCGGCGGCCTTTTTTTGATTGCGCCGTTCAAGCTCCATCCGCTATGGCATTCCACTTATTTACCCGTATCTTTCTTAATTTCCAGTATGTTTGCCGGGATGTCCATGGTTATTTTTGAAAGCACGTTGGCCCAGCGGTTTCTGCGACCCAAAATGGACCCGGCCCACCTGTCCGCAGGTCCTCACATAACCTTCGGTTTTGCAAAAGCCGCTGCATGGGTTATGGCCGGTTATGTCATGATTCAGCTGATCGGCTTGGCCGCCGACAATGATTGGGGGGAGCTGATCAGCCGCTGGGGAATTTGGTATCTTCTTGAATTGATAGGATTTGTTGCACTGCCGGCATTCTTCTTTGCCGTCGGCGAAAGGGAACGCAACATCCGTCTTATTCGTTGGGCGGCGCTATGGACCCTGCTGGGAATTATTTTAAATCGATTAAATATCTGCCTGATTGCCTTTAATTGGAACCTGCCCGCAGATCAAAGATATTTTCCAAGCTGGATGGAGGTTGTCACCAGCATTTTCATTGTTACCATCGGTATTATTGCATACCGGTTTTGCGTTGCCCGGATGCCGATTTTATACGAACACCCGGATTATCGATATGAACGTTAAACAGCCATAAAGCATTCGGGCCGGAAGGCCCGACACGGCGGGACTCACTTAAAACTTCCCCGCTTTTGTCCGGATAAATGGTCACTTTTAAGGGTGTTTGGCAGATCTTAGGTTTTATGGCCTGATCTTGAGGATTTGGATTTTTAAGATCCGACAAAGAGACGTGACATGGAATCGATTTTTTACACGCTTCAAGAATTTATAACGTATACCCAATCGATTGTGTATCTGCTTGCGGTCGGAGCGCTGGTTGCGCTCGCGCTTTTCTGGCGGTTTTTGACCGGACGAGATAAAAAAAAGCGGACGTTTTAAGAATTCAACAGTTACGGTGCTTACACAAAATCGATGCGGTCTTGTATAGATATTAAAGGAAGAATCCAATGTATAACTTTCTAACCGGCCCCGGGTTATGCCTGTCCATCGGTATCTGCCTGATCGGCCTGCTTGTCCGGGGGGTATGGTATGTCAAAGGATTGAACTGGCAGCTTGATCGCGTGGCGTATACCGCTCACCCGAAAGCCGGAATAAAGGGTGCGGTCAGATCGATTGTTTTCTGGATTCTGCCGTTTGGAACCCGCAGCTGGCGTGCGCAGCCGTTTATGGCGTTGCTCTTTTACACATTTCATATCGGTGTCATTTGCATCCCCCTTTTTCTGGAGGCGCATCAAATGATTCTCCAAGAAAAATTGGGCCTTTCTTTTGCGTTATTGAATCAAAACTTGGCAGATATTTTAAGTTGGGGAGTGATTATCAGTGCTGTTTTTCTATTGCTAAGGCGCATTGCATTGCCAGAGGTTCGGATTCTCACAACCAAACACGATTATGTTGTCCTTTTTCTTTCAGTCGCACCTTTTATTACCGGACTAATTTGCCGGTATGAATTGGGTAATGATTCTTTCTGGCTGTTGGCTCATATTATCAGCGGTGAGATGCTGCTTATTGCCGTTCCGTTTACCAAACTGTCTCATATACTCCTGTTCTTTATGTCCCGGGCACAATTGGGAATGGATTTCGGAATTAAACGGGGCGGCATGAAAGGTAAAGGACTGACTTGGTAACATCTTAAATAGTGTCCATCCACGAATTTAAAATGAACACGATGGGTGTCCAATTCAGAAAATAATTCCGATTTAGGAGAACCATAAAATGCCCGAAGGAACGCTTTGCAATAAAAATCCGATTCAAACCCAAGAAGCATTGAAAACCCTGCTTTCTGATACAAGGGGGAAAAAATACTATGAAGAGATGAAATCAATAGAGGTTGACAGCCGTCTTCTGTGGGATACGATCAATAAAACATTCCATTCCCGTATGCGTACCTGGCTGGAGATCTGTGCCCACTGCGGTTTGTGCGCGGACAGCTGTTTTTTTTATCGCATACACAATCGAGATCCCAAACAGGTGCCGGCGTACAAAATTCAATCAAGTCTCGGCGAAATCATCCGTCGAAAAGGAAACGTCGATAACAAATTCATGTGGATGGCGATGGAAACGGCCTGGGCAAAATGTACCTGTTGTAATCGATGTGGTCTATATTGCCCCCATGGCATTGATATGGGCGTGATGTTCAGTTATCTCCGCGGCTTGTTATATCAACAAGGGTTTGTCCCCTGGGAACTGAAAATCGGCGCCGGCATGCACCGCCTCTACCATGCTCAGATGGATGTCACAGACGAGGATTTTGTCGAGACATTTAAGTGGATGGCCGAAGAATACCAAGAAGACTATCCCGGTCTGTCCATACCGATTGACAACGTCGGCGCGGACATCATGTATACTGTAAATGCCCGGGAAGTGAAGCATTACCCGGAAGCTTTGGCGGAAGCGGCCATTCTTTTTCATTTGGCAGGTGAAAATTGGACCATTCCCAGCAGCGGTTGGGAACAGACCAGCTTGGCCATGTTTGCCGGTGACTGGGAAGCGTGTAAAATGCAGGTTGAACATGTTTACGCTGCCATGGAACGATTGAGGCCCAAACGCATGGTGGGAACGGAATGTGGCCACGCCCATCGCGCAACCGTTGTTGAGGGGCCTTACTGGGCAGGTCGAAAGGACGGCAAACCTCCCGTTGAATCGTTACATTATGTCGAATGGGTTGCCGAAGCACTCAGAACCGGAAAATTAAAAATTGACCCGTCAAAACGAATCAAAGAACGCATCACCCTTCAGGATTCATGTAATTATGTCCGAAATCATGGGCTCAAAGAAATCACCCGGGAAATCATCGGTTATATCGTGGAGCCGGGTTATTTCGTTGATATGGCACCCAACCGTGACCATAATTACTGTTGCGGCGGCGGCGGCGGATTAAACGGCATCGGGATCTTTCGTGAACAACGAAACAAAGCCCTCATCACAAAACGTGACCAGATTATTAAAACCGGTGCGACCCTCGTACTTGCACCCTGTCACAACTGTTGGGATGCCATCCGGGACATTGAAAAAGAATACCGTATCGGTATCCGCTGGTCTTTTTTAAAGTCGCTACTGATCGATATGGTGGAAATTCCTGAGCATCTTAAGCTCAATGAATAACTGCGCAAGAAGAAGATCCATTTCAGCGCACTCAAAAACGAGGTGATCTTATGTTCGATAAAATTCTTTTTGCCACATGCGCCAGAGACGCCTGTGATGGTGCCGCCCGGATGGCATTTGACATTGCGCAAAGATACAATGCCCATATTTATGTTTTTCATGTTTTTGGGGTACCCACCCACGGCTTCAGTCAAGTTGTCATCGATTTAATTACGGGCGATGAGTTAATACTCGATGAAAATTATGTTGATTTTGTGAAAGAAGAAATCAGTGACTATTGTAATCAAGTGCTTAAAAATACAATAGAATATTCGTTCGAAGTCACCATTGGTTTTCCTCACCGAGAAATATTACGGTTTGCGCGTCATATTGATCCAGATCTTATCATTATGGGCGGCAGCACAGGAGATCCTGATATTTCATTTTATAAAAAAACGATGACAGGTTCGACGTACCTGCGGGTGGCAAAGGCCGCTCGCTGTCCGGTTTTAGTGGTCAACCGATCTGCAGCCTCAGTTGGGGGACAGTTTTCGAATGTTGTATTCGCAGCTGATTTCTCCATTGCAGATGATGCAGCCTTCGCATTTGCTTTCCAGCTCGTTCAGGAACAGGAACTTGACTGTGAATTTCATTTGTTTCATGTGTTAGACATCCGGGGTATCCAGACGAACAAATTCGATACACCCGAATATATTGAAGGGAAAATTCGCAAAGCAGACCAGCAGATCAGGAGTAAATATGTTTCCCGGATGGGGGACTTTAAACCATACTCTGTTAAAGTCTGGAAAGGCATCCCGTCTGTAGAAATTGTGAAATATGCCGGCGAAAAGCATGCGGATTTGATCGTTCTGGCGTACCATGCCAAAAAGACGGAAACCGGTGACGCACCACATGCAAATATCCTTGAACAGGTGATCGGTCGGGCCAACTGCCCGGTCGTCAGTGTAAACCAATACGCCGGAAAGTAGAATGAGATAATCATTAAAAAGCGCATGGAAAAATTTTCATAAGCATTCGAAGGATAACGGTGATTGCCATGGCAAAAATTTTTGACGAAGCCGATGAAATCCTCCTCTTGAATCAGGACACGGAGGATAAAGCAAGAGAGATTATCGGGGACCGGGGAAACCACTTTTTAAAGCGGATAGAGGGCGAGACCGCCGCGAACATCTCCGCCTGCTATCAGTGCCATCGGTGCACCAACGCCTGTCCGGTCAGCCATTACATGGATGTTAAACCGCACCAGGTGATCCGGTACATTCAGTTCGGCTGGCGAGAGAAGCTTTTGAAATCTTCCACCATCTGGGTCTGTCTGTCCTGCGAAATGTGCACCACCTTTTGTCCCAACGAGGTCCAGGTGGCAGAAACCATCATTCATTTGCGAAATATGGCCGCCCATTCGTCCGTGGCACCCAGGGAAAAACAAGTGGCCCTGTTTCACCAGGCCTTTCTAGAATCGCTTCAGTATTTCGGCCGGGTCAACGAATTCTGGCTCATGGTGGCATTGCACTTAAAACCCATCGTATTAAAAGAGAAAATACAGACAGGCACCCTAACGGAAGAGATGGCACTGGGCTTTAGGCTCTTTCGAAAAGGAAAGCTGAAGCTGATTCCCCGTCGGTGCAAGGCCATGGGCGAGATTCGAAAACTCTACCGGCAGGAACGAGGGGAGATGGACTAAGATGAAGCTGGCATTTTACCCCGGATGCTCCCTGGAGGGGATGGCAAATGATTACAGCCAGTCCATCACGGCGGTGTTCCGGAATCTTGATATCGAACTTGTGGAAATCGAAGATTGGTCCTGCTGCGGCGCCACCGCGGCCCACAGTTTGAGCGAATTGATGGCTGTGACGCTTCCGGCCAGAAATCTTGCGCAGGCTGAGAAAATGGGCATGGACATCGTGTCGCCCTGCGCCAATTGCTACAACCGGTTGCGCGCATCCCAAATCATGATCCAAAAGAGAATCTTCGATGTGCCCTGGAAGATCACGGGAAAAATCGAGGTGCACGATATGACCCGCTTTCTGGCCGACCCCGACATGCTCGAGCGAATCATGACCCGGGTTCGAAAGCCGCTGGAAGGCCTTAAAGTGGTCTGCTACTACGGATGCCAGATGGTCCGTCCGCCGCGCATCACGGGCTATACCGATTACGAAAATCCCCAGACCTTGGACAGGATCGTGGCAGCGGTTGGCGCAAAGGCCCTGGACTGGTCTTACAAAACCACGTGCTGCGGCGCGAGCATCGGGATCGGCCGCAGGGATATCCAGGAGTCTCTGACGGCGCGGCTGCTTGACAAAGCCCGTCAGGCCAATGCGGAAGCCGTTGTGACCTCCTGCCCGCTGTGTCAGGCCAACCTGGACATTCTCCAGCGAAACGAGACCGAGTCGACCATTCCGGTTTTTTATTTCACTGAGCTGCTGCGCCTGGCTTTCGAGCCCGGAAGAGCTTCCCGCAAATGGTTTAGAATGCATATCACCGATCCGGTTCCACTTTTACGGATAAAGGAATTGTTGCGTTGAACCATCGAATCGACACAAAAAACATGGACGACCGACCCTCCGGGAAGGTCATCGTGGTCGGCGGCGGGATCGGCGGCATACAATGTGCCATGGATCTCGCCGACACGGGATTTTTCGTCTACCTGCTTGACCGAAGCCCCACTCTGGGCGGAATCATGGCCGCCCTGGACAAGACCTTTCCCACCAACGACTGTTCCACCTGCATTTTTTCCCCCAAACTGGTACAGGTGGCCGCAAATCCCAACATCGAAATCATCACCTTAAGCCGCCTGCTGGATCTAAAGGGCGAACCGGGGCGGTTTACCGCCCGGATCCAAAAAAGCCCCCGTTATATCAACATGGAAAAGTGCATCGCTTGCGGCCAGTGCGCACAAAAATGTCCCAAGAAAGTGCCCGACCCGTTCAACGGAAAGCTGGGGGTTCGCAAGGCTGCGTTTCTCACGTTTCCCCAGGCGGTGCCGCTAAAGTATGCCTTGGACGCCGAACATTGCCTCTATCTGACCCGAAAACGGTGCGGCCTGTGCAAAGATATATGCCCTACAGGGGCCATTGAATTTGATCAGAAACCCGAAACCCTTACCCTGGACGCAGGCGCGGTTATCCTTTCCACGGGTTTAGAGCCGGCCCTGACTCCCCAAGAGGGAGAATTTGGCTACGGCCGGTATCGAAACGTTGTGACGTCTTTGCAATACGAGCGCATGCTCTCGGCCACGGGCCCTTTTGCCGGTCATCTTCAGCGTCCCTCGGACAATAAACCGCCGAAGGCGGTGGCCTGGATCCAGTGCGTCATGTCCCGGGATGCCGCCCGAAACCGTCCGTTTTGTTCGTCGGTCTGTTGCATGTACGCGGCCAAACAGGCCGTTCTGACCCGAAGCCACCAGCCGGATACGGAAACGACCATCTATTTCATGGACATCCGGGCCCATGGCAAGGAATTTGACAATTACATCGACCGGGCGCGCCACCAGCACGGGGTAACGTTCCGGCGGTCCATGATTTCCCAGGTGTACCTGAACCCGGAAAATGAAAACCTGATCATCGAAACCTTCGATCATCACCAAAACCGCAAGATTGAAGAAGAATACGATCTGGTGGTTCTTTCCAGCGGTTTCAAACCGGCCCATGACAGCTCGGATCTTGTCCAGCGGCTGGGGATTGTCTCCAACCCCTTTGGGTTTATCACCGCTGACTTCGATGAACCGGTATCCACATCCCGGCCCGGTGTTTTTGTCTGCGGCGGCATGGAAGCTCCCAAGGACATTCCCGAAACCGTGATCCAGGGGAGCGCCGCGGCCGCCGAGGCCTCGGCCCTGATCGAGACTGCGCGCCATGCCGAAACCGTTTCCTTAAAAATCGTTGCTGAAAAACCGGTGGAAGATCAGCCCAGGGTCGGCGTATTCGTCTGTCACTGCGGATCGAACATCGCCGGCGTGATCCGTATTCCCGAAGTCATGGAACAGGTCCAAAAAATGGACCAAGTCACGTTTGCCAGAGATTTTATGTTCACCTGTTCGGCCGAGACTCAGCAACCGCTGATCGATCTTATCCAGGAACACCGGTTAAATCGCGTGGTAGTGGCTGCCTGCTCGCCCAAAACCCATGAGCCGCTTTTTCGGGACACCTTGCAAAAGGCGGGCCTGAATCCCTATCTTTTTGAAATGGTCAATATCCGCAACCAGTGTTCCTGGGTCCATGGATCAGGGCCGGATAAAGCCACCTTAAAAGCCATACAGCTCATCCGCGGCGGCGTTTCCCGGGCAGTTCGCCTGGAGATCTTACACGATTTCACCCACCCCGTGGTCCACGAGGCGCTGGTCATCGGCGGGGGAATTTCCGGGATGGCAGCCGCGCTGACCTTGGCGGACCAGGGGTTTTGTGTACATCTGGTGGAAAAAGACGACCGGCTCGGGGGGTTTGCCCGCAACCTTTTCGAAACCCTGGAGGGAGATTCGCCCCAAAAGCTCGTCCGGCAAATGGAAGAAAAAGTCCTTCGCCACCCGAAGATAACGGTTCATTTCGGTAGCCGGCTCATTGCCCACCAGGGGCATGTGGGGGCGTTTGAGGGAACGCTGAAAACTTTGGAGGGCAATCATGGAATCTCATACGGGGCCGTAATCGTTGCAACCGGCGGCCAGGCCTATGAGCCTCGCGAACACCTTTATTCGTCCGATGAAAGGATTCTGTCCCAGGTTGAACTGACACGCCGGATCAAACAGGACCCTAATTGGGCCAAAAGTTTACAGCAGCTGGTGATGATCCAGTGCATCGGCTCACGCAATCCGGATTTTTCCTTTTGCAGTCGTGTGTGCTGCAGCGCTGCGGTGAAAAACAGCATCCTGCTCAAAGAACTCAACCCGGATGTTCAGGTCATCATCTTGTACCGGGACTTGCGGACCTTCGGGTTCAAGGAACTTTACTACGCCAAGGCCCGCAAAATGGGCGTTCTGTTTTTCCGGTTTATTCCGGAGCAAGAACCTCGGGTGCACAAAGATCCCGCCCATAAACTGCTGGTGGACTTTTACCACCAGAGCACCTACAAAAATCTTCGGGTTGAACCCGATCTGGTGATCTTGAGCACCGGCATCCGGCCCCATGTGGAAAGCGAACAGGTCGCAAGGCTTTTGAAGCTGCCCCGCACGCAGGAAGGATTTTTCATGGAAGCCCACGTTAAGCTCCAGCCCGTAGAATTTGCCTCCCCCGGCATTTACCTGGCCGGGCTGGCCCACAGCCCCAGGTTCATCTCGGAATCTGTTGCCATGGCCAAAGGCGCCGCCCAGCAGGCCGTAAAAATTCTCTGCCAAGAAACCATGACCACTCCGGCCACCGTCGCACAGGTAAATCCCGAAATCTGTGCCGCCTGCCTGGTGTGTGTGCGGTTCTGTCCCTTTGAAGCGCCGTTTATCAACGCCGATGGCGTTTCCGAGATACAGCCCGCCAAATGCCGCGGGTGCGGCATCTGCGTTTCCGGGTGCCCGCGAAGGGCCATCACCTTAAAGCATTCCACCGAAGATCAGATAAACGCCGAAATCGACGGCATCCTGAAATCGATTTTTTAAAACCTTAGTTTACGCTTCCTTTTTTTCCTTGGATTTTTTCATCAGCAAACCAACACCCTCGGAAAGAAAGTATATGGCATATCCCCACCACACCGTGTAAATCACATAAAATACAATAACAGCACTGATGCCTAAAGCATGCTGGGAGGCTGATGCTGCCTCTACCCCACAAAAGTTAAATGCCGGCTCGAGGGCCTTTATTCTTACCGTCTTTAACGATTTTATTTCATCAAACTTTTTGGCTTTTTTGTATACGCCTTCTATCTCTCTGAGAGACAGCCACCACTGGTGTATAACCTCCCTCCCTGCATATCCATATCTGTCGTATAAACGTTTGTCCTCGCCCTTAAAGACGGCGTCTGCATCTTTAAGGACGTTTTTCAGTATCTCGCCCAAATCGCCTTTTATCTTCAGCTCGCCATTTTTTAGTTCAATTTTTGCATTTGTCTTTTCGAAAATCATCGCTGATTTTTCACTCCCGTTTATTTTGACATCGAGAGGTTTTCCAACATATTTATCTCCTATTTTCACCAGATCCGGAATAAAATAAACCGAACCTTTGGATACGGATACAAACATCTCATCGGTATAATTCACCAAGGATTTTCCCTTGATGCTTATTACCGTGGTGGTATGCATGATAAATAAGAGGACAAAGAAAGTGACCGCAAGTACCGCCCCCAGTGTAAATTCCTTTTTATTCACAACGAGTCCCATTTCCTATCCCTCCTTTCTCAAAGCTTCCTGCCTAAAAGTCTTAACCTTCGTTATGAAGCGGTAAAAAACCCACAGCGCAAAGTAGGTTATGATTCCGAATAGTATTACGACTCCGACCAGCTTCAGGCCACCCCCCAGAGATTTGGAGATATGGATGACCCCTAAATCCGAGAGCTTAGATGGTAGGGCAAGGAGCCGGTTCATAAAGCCCGCGAGCATCACAAGACCGTAAAAGGCCCTGATGTGCATTCCTTTCACGACCTTGGTTGTGAGCGCTCCGAATTGAACGCCGATGAGCGACCCCAAAAGAAGGCCCATTGCCAATGAAACGAATATGAACCCATATATCGCATATTGGGCGATGGAAGCATAACCCGTAGTAAAGACGATCTGGAAGATATCTGTTCCAACGGTTGTGAAAGAAGATATTCCAAGCAGATAAACAAAGGAAGGAAATGTTAGAAACCCTCCGCCTACGCCCATTATTGCGGCAAATGTACCTACAAAAAACCCAACTATGGTGACCAAGCTGAAAGATATCTTTCTCCCGCCGGGTACCAAGTCTTCATCGAATTTTATCATGGGGGGAATTTTAAGCGATTGCAGTTTCCGAGCCGCCCTTGATACCTCCACCTTTTGTTCATGTTCTTCGTGTGCTGCATTCCCTACTTTTCTAAGCTGAAAGTAATCGTGAATGGCATAGAAACCGAGAAACCCAAGCAACGCAACGTAGATAATGCTTATGAACGCATCGCTCAGCACCGGATTGATGTTGTAAACGGTTCTGTTTATATATCCGCCGCAAGTGACACCGATAAAAGAGCCGGCAACAAATGCGATTGCGAGCCGATAGTTCACATTTCCCAGTTTCTTGTGCACAGCGGTTCCCATAATTCCCTTGGCAAACATGTGTAAAAGATCGGTACCGACCACGACGATCCCTCTGATTCCCACGCTCATTAATGCCGGGGTGATGACAACACCACCACCGACGCCGATGGCGCCCGTCATTAATCCTGCGGCAAAACCCACGAGTATCGCCACGATGAACGCGCCCGCTGCAAAACCGATCGGAGGGGCATATGCCTTTTTCCCTCCGAGTATTAGGCCATCATTTGCATAGACCAGGACTGCTCCCGTGCAGAACAGGGCAACACACAGTATAAGCAGGAAAAGCATCTTCTTTTTGTTTCTAAGGATTGACATGCTTGTTTCATATTCCCATTTCGCATGGGCGTATGCGCCATACATGAGCATATCGTACATCCTTCTCATCGCCTTCATAAGTTCCCTCCCGGTTGGTTCCTTCAATTTAAGACCAGCACAGCATCGCATCGATGCAATATCACTGCCATGTTCATTCGCAAAAGATATGCCAAGAATGGATTTAGGAGTAATGGGGAATAACGCCTTGATAAAACCGATTATTTTTTGAGACTTGGCAAATGATTTTCTGTGGGGGGGAAAGAATTGGTGTCAGTATTTTTTACAAATTGTAAAGTCAAAATACTCGTTCCTTTGAATGTAACATTTTTTGAATGATTTATTCTGTGAAGCCAAAGCCATTTACCCAAACAATCCTTAATGCTTTCTAAAAAGAGTAACTATCAATATCACCTTGACTTTTAAAAGATTTTATAAATTACACCGCCGCAATATTTACAAAAGTCGATCCTGGATACAAAGGATAAAAAGTGAGTTTTCTATTGGTATAGTTCTTGCTCTTCATTCTATTAAAAAAAGCAAATCACACTTCCGTTTAGAAGGAGAGAAAAGAATGATTGAAAAAATGAATCTCGATGAAGAATGTGAATTCTTTACAGCACAAAGGCTCGATGAAATCGTCATGCTCCGTTTAAAAGAAAACCTTCTTTTTCGTGCAACCGACTTGAGTGTCAGAGACACGGTATTGGATTATCTTGAGCGGGTTTCAAGAACAGATTCTATCAAGGTTGTTGTGATCATCAGCTCTCCAAAGGCTAAGGGAAGTGAAGAATATTTTAATTTTTTTCATCGCGTGTTAATCTCAAAATTCGATGACAAGGATGTTCACAGATTGCACAATGTATTTTCTCAAATCATTTTGAGAATCGTGGATTTAAATAAAATCGTGGTTCATGCCAACAGCGGGACGGTGATATCGTTGTTTTTGAATTTTAGCCTTGCCTGCGACTACAGAATCGTCGCTGACGACACCGTTTTCCAGAATCCTTATTTCAAACTGGGACTGGTGCCCATCGGCGGTGGCGCTTTTTTTCTCTCCAGGAGATTGGGGCGGAGCAAGGCGCTGGAAATCCTGTTGTCCGACAAGGATATCACCGCGGATGAAGCCAAGAAACTGGGTATTGTAGACAAGGTTGTCCCTCAGGAAGAACTTGAAAAAGCCGCAGTAGATACGGCACGGTATTTTGCACAAAAACCCGCACGCTCACTGGCAGGTCTTAAGAAACTTATAAATTATTCCTTAATGGATCTTAAAGACTACATGGCACTCGAATATCAGGAACTTATAAAGACAATAGGAGACCGTCTTTATTAGCCTGAATTCTCATGAAGAACCTCAAACAGAAAGGAAAAAAACGATATCAACAAATTATATTGAAATTTAAAGAATGGTCGAAATTGCAGATTGTAAAATTTAAAAAAATATGTTTGATGTTATTCATAAAAAAAATCCGGATAGGTGTGTTTTTTAGAATATGGATTTAAACAAACTTTTTAAACCTACCCTTCGGAAGGAGCAAAATGACGCCGGAATCTTTCAGAAACTTGTGCCTTTTTCATACCCTTGATGGGCTTCGGGACGGTCTTACCCATTTTTCTGGGTCGAGTCGCGCGGCGCTCATCTATGCCATCAATCCCGAAGACCCGATTCGCGTCTACGATCCACAGCATCTCCTAAAGGGACATGAACCCATATTAAAAGAACTCTACCTTCAATCGAATCAATGGCGCAAGGATGTTGCGGAAGAGGTCCTGAAAAAGATGCACTCCGGACACATCCACGCCGAAAAAAACCTTCAACTGGCGGGACTGATCTCCCACGGCGGTCGATCGCGTTCGATTTTCTACCAGATGTGGTTTACGGAGCATCACCCCGACATGTGTTCCATCGGGCCCACTCAATGCTGGCTGGAACAGGCCGTCTGGCTCCTTTCCCATGATTTTGCCACGGAAGATCCCTTATACACCGAAACTTCCGGGAACGTACTTCGGGAATACGCCACCCATGCGGTGCGGGATTATATTATTGACCGAATGAACGTCTTGCTGGGCTGGGATACGCAGATACGGGTATATCCTGTTCTGGACGCCGTCCTCGGTATTTCCAGGACCCGGGAGGAAAAGGCCTGGCCTTTGGGTGAGCTGACGTTTGTCGAACCGAAAGCCGTTGCAGAAATGGAATTTCTAGCCCGGTTTCCCCTTTTGGAACAGCCGAACCTAAATAATTTCAAGCATGTGCGTAAGCTCCTGCAAAGTGTTGAGAACTCGGCGCGCAAACTGATCTCTGACGGTAAAACCATTGTCGGAATTGCCGCCAACGCCGAGAAGACGTTTCGCATCGTTGCCGATTTCAGAGGTGAATACGGCTTTTTGAGGATAAACGGAGATCTGGTATGTAGTTTTGCAGACGGCAGCTTTCATTCGACGACCCGACAGGCCAAGTTGGTGGAAGTGGAAGAAGCCTTGCTCGGATCGAATCTGGATTTTGCCACCGGGCATGAACTTTTTAAAATCATCACGCGAATTGTGCATACGGCCGAAAGAGAAAAGTACGGCTGCACGCTCATTATCGATCTTAACGACACGCCCATCAAGATTGCAGGACAGAAATCAGAGCAAGCCCTGGATCTCAGACAAGAGCGCTTCCTAAAGCTCTCGGAGTCCCTGGCAAAGCTCGACGGAGCCCTGCATATCGGGACGGATCTGAACCTTCACGGGTTTGCCTGTCTTCTGGACGGTCACGCCATCCTGGGTGAGGATCGGGCCCGGGGCGCGCGGTTCAACTCAGCATTGCGGTTCACCGCTGAAAATGTCAATCTCATCGTCGTGGTCGTCTCCGTGGACCGGCCGATTTCGGTCATTCAAGAGGGCGTGGAATTGAACGCGCAATGCGAATGGAAACCGGTCATGGGGTGTATCGACCCGCCGCCGACACTTGAACACTTCATTGAATAGCCGTTTTCGAGTGGGTTTGCAGAGCGTCGCTAACGACACCGTTTTCCTTTCCTGAATTTCCCATCTTCACCGATCCCAAATTGATTCGTGCTGATTCGCGCGGACACTCAATAGGGGAACAGGGCAGTGACGGAACATTTTTTCCGCCGTGGAGCCGAAAAGAATACCGGCGAGATTGCTTCGGCCCTTGGGCCCCATAATCACGATGTCTGCAAGTTTATCCTTTACGGCCTTTATTAGCTCGTGAAAGGGCACGCCTATCTTGATAACTTTTTTGATGGGAAGATGGGTCGCAGATATTTCTTCGAGCAGTTTATCGATGCCTTCGGATCGATTTTCCATTCTATCCTTTATAAACGCCGCTTCGGAAATAACGCCGCTAACCATTGCTGCCATTTGAACCGCTTCTACATCCCTTTTGTTGATTACATTGACAACGATCAGATCGCTCTTTAAAACCTCGGCCAGTTTAGCAGCATATTTTAAAGCCTCTTTTGAGTACTCTGAAAAATCACAAGCCACCATAATCCTACGAATCTTTTTCATATTTTCCTCGCACACACATCAGATGCTTAAGGAACCTTCACGGTATAGTTCTTCTTCCTTTACGACGTTATCCGGCCGCTCACATTCGCGAATCAACCCGTAAGCGGCTTTGGGTATGGCTGGATATTTTTGGCAAATGAGAATGCCCTTCACGGTTGTTTTCCTATTTTACGGAAATCGTTGAATGATAAAACTTCAGCGATTTCCGTAATTTTTTAGACACTTGGAAAAATTAGGATTCATAAAAAATCGGCTCTCCGAGTTCTTTGAATGAAAAGTTGTAGAACACATGATGCCCATCATAGTCGAGAACCCGCAAGTCGTCCGTCTGGTGGAGATCACCCAGGATCACCTTATATTGCATTCCGTATTTTTCCTTTACCTTTTCTTCTGAAACTTCATACGCCATGAATTTTTTGATCCCCTTTGCCAATAGCTTTTCAATCAGCCTGGAATCATCAAGCGCGTCATAGGTGGTCAAAACCAGAATGGGGCCTGTGCCGGTAAAAAAAATGCCTGCCTTCATGATAAACCTCCTTTTTTTGTGTTTAAAATCATATATACACACAATTCCGGCGTTTTGGGAATTGCGATTACGTGAGGCTTTTTTCAACTTTGCCCGGTCTCTCATATTCGTAAACAAACCAGTAAATCGCACCGACAAAGAAACTGCCGCCCACAATGTTTCCCAGCGTCACCGGGATGAGATTTACAACAAAAAATTGCGTCCAGGTCACTTCGGCGCCATAAAAAATTCCCACCGGAATAAAGAACATGTTGGCGACAGAGTGCTCAAACCCCAGAGTGACAAACGCCATAATGGGAAACCAGATGCCCAAAATTTTTCCCGCGGCATCTTCGGACGCCAGGGCCAACCAGATGGACAGGCACACCAACCAGTTGCAACCGATACCTTTTAGAAACAACACCCAAAAGCTTTGGCTGACCTTAACCTCGGAGATACCGATGGTAAAACTCAGCCACGGGTCACTACCCAACAATTTTGTCTGGTACGCCAGAAAAAAGGCGACGAAAAGAGAACCGATGAGATTGCCGGTATAAGAAAGGAACATGTTTCTGATCCATGCGAAACCTTTGATTCTGCCGGAAAGCACCCCGGGTACGCTGATGGCCGTGTTGCCGGTAAACAGTTCCGACCCGGCGATGACAACCAGCATCAGGCCCACCGGAAACGTGCCGCCGAAAACAAACTTCTGAAAACCCGGATTGGTCATTTTAATACCCGGTAGACCGCCCCCCACCATAATGGCCAAAAATGCGCCAAAGGCGATAAAGGCTCCGGCCAGAAAACCCAAAACCAATGTTTTTTCTAAGCTCATTGTAGCCTTGACCATTCCTGCCGTGTTGACGGCTTTAACAATGTCCCTCGGCAACTTGGTAACCATTTCGCTGCCCCTTTTTAATTCTGAAAAGATCTAATTTTTCAGCCTGGCAAAAGTTAACCGTTTATTTTTATATCATGAAACCGATCTGCCGGAACGAAGGATGTTATCCACAATCAAAGTAACCCAATGTTTCTCATCCGGCGTTGTTTCTTTATTCACCGCTTCGATCAATTCGTATAATGTGGTTTTTATGCTGAAAGATTCTGAAGATACCGTCTTTGATAACGATACGCACGGTGCCGTGTCTTGCATTTGTTTTTCCTCTGTTTATTTAAATTTCAATTCAACGGCCCAATCCTACATAACGCAAAAGACATGCCAAGCATCTGTTTTAAAGACGACACAAATAACCGTTTGATAAGTCGGAATATTTTCTGAGACTACATGAGCTTATCGCCATGGGGAGGAAGGAATTGGTGTCGGAATTTTTTACACAATGTAAAATGGATTGGGTTTGTCCGGGTATGCTGACATACCCGCAACCGCATCGAGTCCTGGCATTTGACGCCGATTTTTAAACCAAAATTTCTATTTTAGACCAAATGGGCCTAACCGCTTAAACCCATCACGATTTCCCTGTTTGCATCGATATATTCATTGATGGCCCGAAAACCGATCAACCCGTTTGACGAGAACGGAAACCTTACTATTTTTTGATTCTCGAATTCTTTTTCAATATCCTCTGCAATGTCTGTATTCAAGAACTTGTTGACAACAATTCGGTCAACTTGAATTCCGATATCGGTCAACCTCTTTTTGATTCGAACAGATTCTGAAAAGGACAACGTATCATTATTCATGACAAGATTGACGATGGATGCTTTAGACATGAAAAGTTCTTTCAAATTCTGATGGTTTTGAATCAACCGTTCTAGTTTTGATTTTACCGGGTCCTTTTCGATTTCTTTTTTACCGATTTTTATTTTTGATACAATCTCCTTTTTGTCATAAATTTTTTTTCGAAGGCTCAGCAGTTCTTCCAACCAGATGAGGGTGATAACCGGCATGGAAAAAAATCGTAGGGTCAGGGCCGTGGGCGCCATATCAAAAACAATAATCTCTTTATCTGAAAATGTATGAATGATATTTTCAAAAGCCAACAGAAGCGCATACTCTTCCAATCCCGGAGAAAACTTCAACACATCAAAATAATTTTCTAAATTAAAAGCACTCTCGTATCGGTAGGTTTTTTTTATTTGGTCTTGGGTCTCCTTCAGATATTTTTCAATCCAGTACGCTTCATCGATCTCTATCACCGCCAGGTGTCGCCCAATTTTTTTGGGTGTCTTCGAAAAGTCCATCATAAAAATATCTCTTTGACTATGCGCGGGATCCATAGAAACCAAGAGGGTATCCATAGAAGCGTTGGATAGATGAACGGACGTTACGGCAGAGGTTGTTGATTTGCCAACGCCGCCCTTACCAATAAAAAAATGAAGTTGCTGTTCCATATAGCTGTTCTATTCAATGCCTAAAACAGAAAAAAGATTCCCCAATGGATCATGGGCCGTGGACACCTTTTCGAGCATGATATCCAAATCCTTTTCCATCTGCGGTAAAAGTTCCATGGTAATATGAATCGGCGGTGAAGGGATTCCGATAAATGCCCCCAAGACCAAAATGCCGAATATATTCTCCAATTCTTCGACTTCATATTCGAGGGTCGCGACAGCCTTCCCGCGTGCAACTTCATCGACGATTTTCCACATTGAAACGATTTTAGTCTTAATATGATGGAGTATCGATCTCATTTTTCCCAACTAAATATCACCTCAAATGAGCGCAAACAAAATGCTGATAACTATAAAAAAGATGAAATTACAGCCTGTTAATATAAAATAAATTGCTTAATATAAAGCATGTATAGAAGACTTATAACTCAATGATTATTTCATCATTTTGTTTACCCTTTGGGAAAGCCGATAACACCCCATCTCCTTCGTTATCAAGGGCTCGCAGTATACGATTACGGCTTCGCCCTTGATGCCTCAGATCTGGGGCATCCTCGGCTTTCGCTCGATTGAGGTATCATCACCGAACTCTGAAAATTCGCCGTTCAAACTGAATCCTCTTTTTCGACGGATAATAGTAATAAACTCCATAAAGAGACACCAATATCGTTCCGGCAATGTAAAAGAGGGGAAGTTCAAATAGGCAGGCGATCAAGGCCAAATAAGGGGCGACCGATATCATATAAATGAGGCTGCGTTCGAATTTAATGAGATCGGATTCCGAGGTGTTTTTTTGATGGCGTATTCTGTGCGCAAACAGCGATCTCAACAACACCGGTAACGCAACCGCAAAAATGACCGATAATATGAAAACCAGCGGTGCAATTACCTGCGAATTTTGCATTTCTCCAATGGCAAACAAATTATATCCATTGCCCAATCTGATAACCATGAGGCCGAAGACCGCAGGAGCCAGGAGTGTAAAATATGTTCTTTTCAATTTACGTGTCATTTAAATATGATACTTTCTTAAAAAGATACAGGATAAAAACAAAGTGAGCGGAAGTATCGCTGGGTGCGATACTTCCGCGTTGTTTTAGACAGTTAATGGCTCCGCATGTTCTTCGGGTTTTTCACCGTTTGAAAAGAACTTGATGACACCCTCAATGAGAATCCAGGCTGCAATCGCAATAATTAAAATATTGATTGCCTGGAGTAATATATTGTGTGTCGACCCGAATTTTACCTGATTCATGATGGACGCCCAAAGGGTCATTACCGCCATAAAAGCTGCGGGAATCCCTGAAACCATCCATTTAAGACCGCCTCTGGCTTTTAAATACAGGGTGATAACAATCAGCGCCAGGGCGGCCAGGGTTTGATTGACCGCTCCGAACAGGGGCCACAGTTTTAAAGCACCTTTCCCGCTGGCACCGGTGACAAAAGCCAGTATTAAGGCTGAACCCACAGCTACGGTTGTGGCGGCATAACGATTGGTTAAGAAATTAAGATTAAAACCGCCGAAAAGTTCAGAAATTACATAGCGTTGAATCCGCGTAGCGGTATCCAGAGTCGTTGACGCAAACGACGCCACAAAAACCCCCATAATCACCAGGGCAATTCCTCTGGGAATACCGATGACGCTGATCATGTTCGCAGACCCATCCACAAAAGCGGCGATTTTTGAGCCCAATCCGGCAGCCGCCGCCCAGGATGAGTAGTGGGAGGTCCAGGCGGCAACACCGGTTAGCGTTACACCGGCTTTGGTTGTATATCCCATTCCGATACCCGCCGCCACCGCGATAATCACCACCGTAGACAGGGTGCCTTCCATGAGCATGCCGCCGTAGCCCACAAAAAGGGAATCTTCCTCATTACGGACCTGTTTCGCCGAAGTTCCCGAAGACACCAGGGAGTGGAATCCGGATATGGCCCCACAGGCGATGGTAATAAACAAAAAGGGCCACATGGGCGGGGCTTTCGCCGGGGCGGTTTGCAAGACCGGGGCTACGATCTCAAGCCTGCCGCCGAAGGCCGAAAAAATAACGCCCAAAACCAAGAGGGACATTGCAATCACAAGCTGATGGGAGTTGATAAAATCCCGCGGCTGCAACAGCGTGGTCACCGGCAGTACCGAAGCGATAAACGCATAGACCAGCAGAATAATCGTCCACACGCCGGTGGCTGGAATGCCTGCTACAGCGGGCATCTTAATCGGTACAAAATAGCCGAGAACCACTGTAATATACATGACGATCACGGCAAAAATCGACCATCCCATTACGCTTTTGCCCTTTTTGTAAATCAGATGGCCCAGATAAATGGCGATGGGTATTTCCAGCCAGACCGCCAGCACCGATGCCGGATACATGGCGAATACGACGGCGATCACCAGCCCGAAAATTGAAATAATAATCCACAATTCCAAAAACACGATCAGGAAGAAGAAAAATCGGGTGCGGCTGTTAATGTATTTGGCCGTGTAGTCTGCGATAGATTTCCCCTGATTTCGCATGGAAATAATTAAGGCGCCGAAATCGTGAACCGCGCCCATGACGACACTTCCGACAAAAACCCACAACAGTGCCGGTACCCAGCCCCAGATGATGGCGATTGCCGGACCCACAATGGGTCCTGTACCTGCAATTGAAGTGAAATGATGACCGAAAATGACTTCCTTTTTGGTCGGCACATAATCGACCCCGTCTTCAAGTTCAACGGCAGGGGTCTTTGCCATAGCCGACAACGCAAAAATTTTTTTTCCGATAAATTTGCCGTACAGATGATACATGGCAATGTAACCGACAAATGCCATAATCATGATTAGCAAAGCATCCATACTTCCTCCTTTCTTCTTCTCGTTTAAAATATTAAATAAACGCCTCGTATTCGAGGTGTGGGGTGAATTTCTAGGATGTGAACAATTCGATGGTATAGAAACACCCTTTTTTCAGAGCGACCCAGCGGCGCGTTTCGTTAGCGAAGGCATTGTATAACTCCGGACGTCCATTTCTCGAAACACGCATTAGATGATCAAAGGCGTCTTTCCGGCACCACTAATCCTTACGTGTTCGGATAATGAGCAGCGGACGATCTATCAATTGCAGCACACCGGCCGCCACACTTCCATAGAAAACCCGAGCCAAGCCGCTCCTTCCATGGCTCGTCATTGCGACGAGATCGGCACCTTCCCGCTCAGAACAGTCTATGATCTCTCGAACGACCGAACCATTGACGACACAGATCTTGGCCTCGATACCTTTTTCCCGGAATTTTCCTTTCTGGGCTGTCAAATACTCGGCGGCCTGCTTTTTCAGTTGTTCTATATCTTGGCGGTAAAGCAGGATTTCCATCTCGTGATACGCCACAATATTGGGATAGCGAACAACTTGCAGAAAAATGACCTTGGCCTTCAAGCATTGGGCCAAAGCTTCCACATGGGTTAATATCTGTTCGGCTCGCGTTGATCCATCCAACGGTACTAAAATGGTTTTGTACATCCAAATCTCCTCCGAGAATTGAAAATCGGCATTGTGCCACCCCAGTCTAATGGTCTATCAACGCAAAAGCTATGCCAAGAAACTCTTTGCCTATGATTTGAAATAACTCTCCGATAAATAAGGATATTTTATGCAATTGGATGGAATTGCCGCTGGGGGTCGGAAAAAATGGGTGTCGGAATTTTTTACAAAATGTAAAGGGGAATGGCAGACAACACATTCTTATATTGGGCCATCTACTTCTTATTGAGGCTCTCTGAAGCCTCACAGTGCCGGATTCCAACGCGTTCAACGCAATTGCAGGAAATCTCCGCCGGTAAGGAATTTTTTCAAATTTTTACTTTGCTCGTCCCGTTGCAACGGTCTCCGTTTTGCTCCGATCCCGAACAGCGGGATTTGCGCCTCGCTTGAACAAGCTTGTGGGAAATGCGCTTGCGCTGTTGAATCCCCGAAGGGCGCGCAAAGCGCAATTCAACTGGACGAGCTATAGCGGTTCAAAGATAAAGCGCCTGTGAATTCAGAAAAAATTGCTTGTGAAACCGATTGATCAACCTAGGGTCATTGTAGTCGAGTCCGGTACAATTTGTCGTTTTTTATCCTTTCCTAAAATATCTAACCGGCGCTGTTCTACCCTACTATTATCTTTCCTTCGACGATAGAAGGATGCGGCTGTCCGCCACCACGCATCCCTGACCTTCGGGGTAGACGATTAAAGGATTGATGTCGAGTTCTTTGATTTCCGGATGCTCGGAGACCATTTTTGACAGCCGCATTATGCATTCCTTGATGGCCTCGATATCTGCCGGGGGATTCCCGCGGACTCCCCTGAGTACTTTATAGGCCTTGATGGAACGGATCATGTTCTCTGCGCTCAACTCCCACATGGGGGCCAGGCGGAAGGTTACATCCTTGAGCGCCTCCACAAATATCCCTCCCAAACCAAACATACACATGGGCCCGAATTTGGGATCCCGGGTGGCACCCAGGATTACTTCCACACCGTCCCGGGCCATCTGCACCACAAGAATGCCTTCCACACGGGCGGCTGGCGCGAATTTCTTGACATTTTTGATAATTTCTTCGAAGGCCTTCCTGGCCTCTTCAAGGGACTCGATTTTCAAACGAACGCCTCCCACGTCGGACTTGTGGACAATATCCGGAGAGGCAATTTTCATGGCAACGGGGAAACCGATTTCATCGATTACGGCATCGATTTCGGAAGAATCTCTCACAACCCGGCTTTCGAGTAACGGGAATCCGTAACAACGGAGGACCTCGGCGGCATCCTTTTCAGGCATATAATAGGATTGTTTACCTTCCAGTTTTTCTTTGATGATGCCGGAAGCTTTTTTCCGGTCGGCAGAAAAGCGCCAAACCTCTCTTTTTTGGCTTCCCTTTGATCTCAGACGTTCACTGAAGCGCACCATGGAGGCCATAGCCCTGGCTGCCGCTTCCGGGAAGGTGTAATTCGGGATCCCGTGTTCCTCCAGATATCGCACACCTTCCGACACATCCACCATCCCCATGAATGCGCTTAAAATCGGTTTTTGGATATCCTTAGCCACATGAGGTATGATCTGGGCCGTCTCCAGGATGTCGGTCATGGCCTGGGGAGTGAGGATGACGATGGCCCCATCCACGCCGTCATCCATAAGAATGTCCCGAATCGCCGCCTCATAACGTTCGTGGGTCGCATCTCCGATAATATCCACCGGGTTATGGATACTTGCCGTTGCCGGTAGATTTTCCAAAAGCCTTTCCCGCGTGGCTTCGGAAAAAACGGCAAGACTCAAGCCGTGTCTGATGGCTGCGTCCGTGGCCATAATACCGGGCCCCCCGGCGTTGGTTATGATGGCAACCCGGTTCCCGTTTGGCAGAGGTTGTTTGCTGAATGCCTGGGCATAGATGAAGAGCTCGTTTACCCCTTCCACCCGCTGGATGCCGCCCTGAAGGAAGATGGCATCATATGTATTATCGGATCCCGCCAAAGAACCTGTGTGGGAAGCGGCGGCTCGGGCTCCTTCCCGAGATCTTCCTGACTTCACCGCCAGAATAGGTTTGCCCGTGTTCAGCGTAATATCCCTGGTGACTTCTATAAACTCCCTGCCGTCTGTAATATCTTCTATGTACATGAGAATAACGTCCGTATCCGGATCATCTTTAAGGTACCGGAGAAGATCTATCTCGTTAACATCGGCCTTGTTCCCAAAGCTGACAAATTTGGAAAATCCGATGTTGCGGCCAGCTGCGACATCGAGCACGGATGTGCAAAGTGCCCCTGACTGGGATATGAAGGCGATATTGCCCGGCTTGGGCATTATCCGGGCAAAACTGGCGTTCATGCAAACCCCTTTATTGGTATTGATGACGCCTAAACAATTGGGCCCGACCAAACGGGTTCCGTTTTCTCTTACCAATACTTGAAGACGTTTTTCCAGTTCTGCCCCCTGACCGCCGACTTCCTTGAAACCCGCGGTAATTACCACACACCCTTTGACCTTTTTTCGAGTGGCCTCTTCAACCACCGATGGAACGATCTCCGGAGGAACGACGATGACCGCCAAGTCTACATCATCCGGGACATCTGTCAGGCTTGGGTAGGCCTTGACCCCCTGAACCGATTTTGATTTGGGATTAACAGGGTAGAGGATCCCCTGGTAACCCGCCTGGAGCAGATTCTTAAAGGTGGCAAGCCCCACGCTTCCGGGACGGTTTGTTGCACCTACAACCGCGATGGATCTTGGGCTGATTATACATTCAATGTCTTTGTTCATCGTTTCCTCCTTAATTATGTACAGGTATTTTTTATGAAATGCCGATTTTTTGTCTTCTCAAAAGTCTTAAGCACAAGTCGTGCCATCAATTTACGATTTTTAAAGATATCGTTATTTCAATTGGTTAACATAATGCTCGACGGCCAGTCATCTAATTTGCGAGGCAAATTTAGAAAATCTTCGAAAGTTTTTTTGAAATATTTCAAATTTGGAATATCGACAAATGAAATATGAAAGACTTCAATTAAGCACACATAATCAAACCACTTCATTGAGACGCTTGGCGGGGGACAATTTAGAAATACTGATGCATCGGATTTCTCAGCAAACGACATCAGATCATGTGGATATAGTTTTCTTCCGGATCATAACCGGACTTCCGGAAAAGGTTCAGCTTTACATGGGTTTCTGGCAGACACGCTTCTTGTTCTTTCTATGGAAGGCGTTCGGTAGTTTGCTGAAGGCTTTTCTTTTCTCGGGGGTGTGTTCTAGTGAATGCCGGTCATAGGTGACAACAAGGCCAATTTAATCGGCTGTAACCTGACCTCCTATTTCAATAGTAGATGATGAATCATTTCTCTCACAAAATCTGGATCAGCCCTCATACTGGGCGCAGAGGACCAGATACGCAAACTATGATGGGTCTTCTTTAACTGAAGTTTTGATTTTGAGACCATACTTTTCGATTTTAGAATATAAGGACGGCCTGGAAATGCCGAGGCGTTTTGCCGCTTGTGACCGATTACCTCCGGTTATGTTGAGCGCTTCCCTGATGATGATACCTGCAAAGTGGTCCAAACAGTTAGCAAATAGATTTGAATTTGAATGCGAATTCAGGGACTGACGCACCCATTGTTGAATGGTCTCTTCTCCTTTTTCTAACTCCATTGTATTGCCCGTATTCCTGTCACTGATCGCCTGTAAAATGTCTTCTTTGGAAATAGGCGCGCCGCGGTTAAAAATCAGGGCCTTTTGTAGGGTGTCGAGCAGTTCGCGCACATTTCCCTTCCAGAGATTTGTTGCAAGAAAAGTTTTTGCCTTTGGAGTGATTCCCAGATTTTCGACGCTCGCTTCCCGTGAATATCGCGCAAGGAAAAAGTCTGTCAGTGCCGGGATATCTTCGAGTCTTTCCTTTAAGGGCGGTAAAAAGATGGAGACCCCCTTGAGACGGTAGTAGAGGTCTTCCCGAAACCGGCCTTGAGCGATGGCTGATTCAAGGTCACGATTGGTGGCGGCAATAATTCTCACATTTACAGGGATGGCGCTTCTACCCCCTAATCGCTCAACACTCTTTTCTTGAAGCACGCGCAAAACCTTGGCCTGAATGCTCAGCGGCATATGGCCGATTTTATCCAAAAATACGGTTCCGCCGTTTGCCTGCTCGATCTTTCCTATGCGGCGGTGGGTTGCTCCGGTGAAGGCGCCTTTTTCATATCCAAACAGCTCCCTTTCCAAAAGGGTTTCAGGAATGGCCCCGCAGTTGATGACCCAAAAAGGTCTGTCGGCCCGAGTGCTGTTTTGATAAATGGCCCGCGCCACCAACTCTTTCCCGGTTCCCGATTCTCCGCGAATCAAAACCGTTGCTTCTGTCTCAGATACCTGGCCGATG
>JAQYVT010000141.1 GCA_030145345.1 Desulfobacterales bacterium | reverse complement strand
GAACAGAAATTTTATAAAAATCCTCAAAACACTTCAAAAAGAAAAAATCAGACTCTTTTTGCAAATTCACGATTTCGCAGAAGACGGACGACCTTTAGCATATTTTTCCGAAGACGATTATGTTTCGGACTGTCATTACGGCGTAATTAACTCGCGGGATTATAACATATTGCTTAAAGCAGGGTTGAAAAAAGAAGGGCTGCACCAGATTTTCAACACCTTAACTCCCTTTAATTTCAAGGCAACCGGTGCAATCTCAAAAAATTACGTTTTGTATCCGGTCCGGGCCATCCGGAGAAAAAATATCGGAGAAGCGATCCTTTTATCCCTGTTTTTTACAAACGACGAAACCCTGGTCATTACGCTCCCACCCAACAGTCCGGTGGACATCAAAAGCTATGAACGGTGGAAAGCCTTTGTTGAAGAAAAACATCTGGATATCATATTTGAAGCCGGTTTAACCCATGATTTTTCAGATCTTGTTTTGGCCGCCAATTTTTTGATTACCACAAGCATAACCGAAGGGTTTGGTTTTTCATTTCTTGAACCATGGACCGCTGAAAAATTTCTCTGGGGCAGAAAACTGCCGGAGATATGCCAAGACTTTGAAAAAAATGGCGTTCGACTGAATCATCTTTATTCCCGGCTGAATGTCCCTGTGGAATGGATCGGCAAAAAAAGAGTGTTTGAAACGTGGAAGTCGTGCGTGCAGAGGGCCGGGTCGATGTTCGATTTGGCCCTGGATGAAACCGCAATAAAAAATGCTTTTGAAAAAACAACCGACAAGGGTATTATCGATTTTGGATTGCTCGATGAAGCCTATCAAAAAACCATTATATCAAAAGCCTTGTTGGACAGTGCGAATCGAGATGCGTTGATACATCTCAACCCGTGTCTTTCGAATCCGGGAGATGTATCGAACAAGGATGCGTTGATACAAAATAACCTGAAAGCTGTAGGGCGCCATTACAATCAAGCAAGATACAGGGAAAACCTGCTGGATATCTACACCCGGGTGATCAGAGACAACGTGCACCAGAAAATAGATAAAAATTTTCTTCTTTCAGAATTTTTTAACCTTGATAATTTCAGCCTTCTCAAATGGTCTTTTAATGCCGAAAAATAATCTGGTTTCAAAATACATCAAACCGATTTTCCCGCGTCCCAGTTCTTTTCATCGGTCCGGAAAACTCAAAGATACAATCCAATGCATCCTTTTTGACATATACGGCACGCTGTTTGTCAGCGGTTCGGGAGATATCGGCATTGCCAAGCGAGAACCATACCCATCTGAAAAGCTTGAAAAACTGCTGAACAAATTTGAAATACAACAGACACCTCCGGATATTCTAGACCGTTTTTTCAGCACCATAGACGATTCGCATCAAACACTCAAAGAAAAAGGGGTGGACTTTCCTGAAGTTGAAATAGATCGGATATGGATGCGGGTTCTTGAAATAGACGATCTTGCCATCGTCCGAGCATTTGCCATGGAATTTGAATGGATCGTTAATCCTGTATACCCCATGCCGAACCTTGAGGAGACGCTTTCGGCCTGTAAAGATCTGGATGTTCTGATGGGCATTATCTCAAATGCTCAATTTTATACCCCGTATCTGTTCAAGTGGTTTTTAGGTTCAAGCCCGGAGGATCGTGGATTTCACCCGGATCTTATTTTTTATTCTTACAAATTCGGGTATGCAAAACCATCAATTTTCATGTTTAATGTCGCCGTCAAAAAACTTGAAAAAATGGGTATATCGGCACATTCAGTCCTTTATATCGGAAATGACATGTTGAACGACATCTACCCCGCAAAGAAGGCAGGGTTTAAGGCGGCGCTTTTTGCCGGCGATGCCCGATCACTGAGACTCAGAGAAAACGATCCCAAATGCAAAGACCTTTCTGCCGATATTATTATCACCGACCTTATTCAAATTCTCGACCATGTACAATAGGTGCCATGGGTTACTATGGTTACTCGATGAGCTTATAAACCTTGTCCTTTTCCCTGACTCTCTCTTTTACCTTCACACCCACCATATCACCGGCCTGTGCTTGTTCAACAGGCTGATTTTCAATTTCCATGGTTGTGACGGCTTCGGTAAAATCGGTGGTATACCCCTTGTACTTCAGAAGATCACCTGTTTTAATGGTACCTTTGGTCACTTTTACGGCGGCAACACCGAGCTTCGTATAATAATTGACAACAACACCAATTTGATCCTCGGCCATAATTTTACCTCCTGATATTCAATGATATTCCACATAGACGCTATCTCAAAAATAGTAGAGTCCGCTCAAGGGTAAGGGTCGGGCCGACGAAAAAACGCAGCATACCTTTAGTATGTGAGCATTTTAAGGCGGCATGGAACACAACCATTGGGTGTTAGATACATTTTTGAGATGGTTTCGAGTCATCATTCGGTTACAACAATATCGATCGTTTAAAATGTTGTCAAGCGGAGAACGGAGTCAAAGGCTGGGCTATTGACAAATGAACTAATGCACTATTAGAATAATACTTCTCGAACCCCAATTGAACTTGGCATTTTTGGAACGGATATTAATTTTTCCCCATTTTACAGGAGCTGATAATGATAAAGAAATTCGAATTAAAACCCGCCGACCTCAGGTCCATATGTGATCCCAAGATGTTTACCTTTAAAAATACTTCAGAGGTCAATCCTCTGGATAACGTGATCGGACAGGAGCGTGCGGTTCAGGCCATCGAATTTGGGTTGAACATGAAGAGTCCGGGATATAACATGTTTGTCACCGGTATTGAAGGCACCGGAAAATCAACCATTATCAAAGACATCGTCAATGAGCATGCCAAAAAATTGACATCCCCGGTCGACTGGTGCATGGTCAATAATTTTAAGGATGAATATCGCCCCAAACCCATTTCCGTACCCACCGGAAAAGCAACCGGGTTTTGTAAAAAGATGAGTGGCTTGATCGATGATCTGAAAAAAGAACTGCCCAAAGCCTTTGAACATGACTCCTATCAGCAGAGCCAATCTGAAATCCAAAAAAAGTATTCCGACCAACAAAAAGATATTTTTAAAAAACTCGAGGCTTCAGCCGCTGAAAGGAACGTCCAGATCAACCGAACAAAAACCGGATATCAAACCATCCCCATTGTTAAAGAAAAAGCGATCTCTCCGGAAGAATATTTAGCGCTTCCAGAAGAAACACGGGGTAAAATCGAAGAGAATATCGTTACCGTTCAATCTGAAATCGATGCCACAGTCAGAGAAATCAACAAGATCGCCCAGACAATGAATTCTCAGGTCGAAAAACTGATGGAAAAAATAGCCCTGTTTGTGGTGAAACAGCGAATAGACGTCCTTAGAGACGCCTTTAAAGAATGCACGGACATACTGACATATCTATACGAAGTTCAGGACGACATCCTGGAAAACGTCAAGGATTTTATCGCTTCTTCCGAGGCAAAACCATCCATTGAAGGTTTGATGTTTCAAGCCGCCAAGCCCTCTTTTCTACGTTACGAGGTCAATGTTCTCGTGGATCAAAAATCTTTAAAAGGCGCACCGGTTATTTTCGAGACAAATCCAACCTATCATAATGTTTTTGGTCAAATTGAAAAAAGAGCCTATATGGGGACCATTACAACGGACTTTACCATGGTTCAGGCGGGTTCGCTTTTAAGGGCAAACGGCGGCTACCTGATAATGGAAATCGAATCTATTCTGATGAACCCGTTTGTATGGGAAGCCCTGAAACGTGCGCTGCAAAATAAGCTGCTATTTATAGAAGATGTAACTTCCGGGCTGGGGTACGGCACCTCATCCCTTCGCCCGGAGCCCATCCCCCTGGAAGTCAAGGTGATTTTACTGGGCAGCTATCACCTTTTTCACATGCTCCAGAACCATGATTCAAAATTTAATAAAATATTCAAGGTCCGGGCGGACTTTGATCATGAAGTTGAAAAAAATGATAATACCATCCAAAAATATTCACGTTTCATTGCACGTTCGTGCAAGGAAGAGGGGCTTCTCCCTCTGACGCCAAAAGGTGTTGCCGCTTTAGTGGAATATGGTGAAAAATATATCTCCAACAAATTCAAGCTGTCCATCAGATTCGGACCCATTATTGGGATTTTAAGAGAAGCCGATTACTGGGCCCGGAAACGGAACGGACGGCAGGTTACAGACAAAGATGTGGTTCGGGCAAACAATGAATACAGATTCCGGTATAACCTCTATGAAGAAAAAATGCATGAATCCTATGTGGATGATACGATTATGATCGATGTTGAAGCGGATGTGGTCGGACAGGTGAACGCCCTGGCTGTTTTTCAAATCGGTGATATCTCATTTGGTCGACCGTCCCGAATCACGGCTGAAACGTACATGGGAAAGCAAGGCGTCATTAATATTGAACGTGAGGCCAAGTTAAGTGGGAAAACCCACGACAAAGGGGTTCTGATTCTCTCCGGCTATCTTGGTCGCACCTTTGCCCAAAACTATCCCCTCAGTCTATCCATCAGCATCACCTTTGAGCAAAGTTACAGCGGAATCGACGGCGACAGCGCGTCGTCTACGGAACTGTATGCCATTATATCCAGTCTGTCTGATATTCCGATCCATCAAGGAATCGCGGTAACCGGATCCGTAAATCAAAAAGGGAAAATACAAGCCATCGGGGGGGTCAATCAAAAAATTGAAGGTTTTTTCGATGTGTGTAAAGCCAAAGGTCTTACCGGCAAACAGGGGGTCTTAATTCCCCGGGCCAACGTTAAAAACCTGATGCTTAAAAAAGAGGTGGTCGCTGCTGTGAAAAAGGGACAATTTCATATCTACCGGGTTTCAACCGTTGAACAAGGCATTGAAATATTAACGGGCGTCCCTGCGGGAAAACCCGACCCGGACGGCAACTATCCTGAAGGGTCCGTTTATGGTAACGTACAGGAAAAACTCAAACGATATCTGGAACAATCATTCAAACTTAAAAAACAATTTGAGTCTGAAAACATGATAATAGAACTCTAATCGAGCCATAAACATGGTATCAAATTATGGGGTCTATTTTTCTCTTCATGTTGCTTACGCTCAATTAGCGTCGATTGGCTTGTTGGGGCTGAAAGGCAGGAGGGCATGAACATCATCACCACATCCATAGAAGGTGTTCTTATCATTGAGCCGCAAACATTCGAGGATCAACGTGGTTTTTTTATGGAGACGTACAACCAGATCAGGTATGTCAAGGCCGGTGTTAACAAGGTATTTGTCCAGGATAATCTTTCGTATTCTTTGAAGGGCACCGTAAGAGGACTTCATTTTCAGATCCGGAACCCCCAGGCAAAGCTGGTACATGTCATTACCGGAGAAATCTTTGACGTCGCCGTTGACATCCGGCCTGGATCCGCCACATTCGGCCAATGGACCGGCATCCATTTATCGGATAAAAACAGGCGTCAGCTGTATATCCCCGAAGGATTTGCCCACGGTTTTTGTGTACTGAGCGCCGCCGCCCACTTTTCTTACAAATGCTCGGATTTCTATGCGCCGGAAGATGAAGGCGGTATTATCTGGTCTGATCCGGATATCGGTATTCGCTGGCCGGTTGAAAACCCGATTATTTCAGAAAAGGACCATCAGTATCCCAAACTGTCTGATCTTAAACACGAACAACTTCCGGCTTCTAAAGCGCATTAGTTCATTCCGGAAAAAATGACGAACACATCCCATAAAGTTGAACTCCTTGCACCGGCAGGTAATTTTGAAAAACTGGAGATTGCCGTCCATTATGGCGCCGATGCCGTCTACCTTGCAGGCAAGGCGTTCAATCTGAGAAATTTTTCCCAAAACTTCACCCTCGACGAACTCCAACAAGCCGTCGTGTTTGCCCGTAAACACAACGTTAAAGCCTATGTGGCCTGCAACACATACGCAAGAAACCACGAACAAGCGGCAATTTCAGATTATCTTCATTCACTGGGAGAAATAGACCCGGATGCCCTCATCGTAGCAGACCCGGGTATATTCATGACCGCATCCAAAATGATTCCGAAAATCCCCATACATCTTAGCACACAGGCCAACACAACCAACTACAAAAGTGCGCTGTTCTGGCAAGAACTCGGCGCCAAAAGAATAAACGTCGCAAGAGAGTTGTCTTTAACGGAGATTAAAGAGATCGCCCTTCACTGTGATCTGGAAGTCGAGGCCTTTGTTCACGGATCCATGTGCATATCATATTCGGGACGATGCCTCTTGAGCAGCTTCCTGGCAAACCGGGACAGCAATCTCGGCATGTGCACGCAATCCTGCCGATGGAAATACGCCCTTGTAGAAGAGCTCAGGCCCGGTCATTATCTGCCCATCGCTGAAGATGACAACGGAAGTTATATATTCAATTCAAAGGACCTGTGCATGATTGAACATATCCCTGAGATGATCGATTCAGGCATTATTTCATTTAAAATCGAAGGACGAATGCGGGGTATCAACCATCTGGCATCAACGGTCAAGACTTACCGGGAAGCCATCGATGCGTATTATGAAAACCCTGGAGTGTACAGGGTCCGAGAAGACTGGCTTTATCAACTGGCGTCTGTCAGCAACAGAGGTTACTGCACCGGCTTTTATTTTAATGATCCCCATCAGATATTGCAGAATTATGAAAACATAAAAAATAATGGCCATGTGTTTGTTGGAAAAGTTCTGGACAACACCCAGCCATCGGGTCTAAAAATCGAGGTGAGAAACAAGATTTTCAATGGAGATATTGTTGAAGTGCTCAAAACAAAAGGACCTGCAACACGAGACCGGATTAACGCCATCGTTGATGAAAACGGACACCCCCTATCATTTGCCCAGCCGGGCAGCAAGGTGTTCATTGCACTGAACGATGCTTATTCAACGAATGATTTGATCCGGAAGGTCCAAGAAAAGGAACGGTGATGAAGGGCTATATACAGGTATATACCGGCGAGGGAAAGGGAAAAACCACTGCGGCTTTGGGGCTGGCCATACGGGCCGCCGGCGCCGGACTTAAGGTTTTTATCGGCCAATTTATCAAGATGGGCGAATACAGTGAAATAAAAGCACTGAAAAGATTCGAGGATCTGATAACCGTCGAACAGTTCGGCAGAGGCCGTTTTATCCAGGGAAAGCCGTCTCCCGAAGATATCAAAGCCGCCCAAAAAGGAATTAAAAAAACACTTGCGATTCTCTCTTCGGGAAAACACCATGTCGTCATTATGGAAGAAGCGAACGTTGCGGTCAAGATCGGGCTTTTGTCCGTCCAGGATATTCTAAAAATTATGACGGCAAAACCCCAAGACGTTGAACTCGTCATCACCGGACGGGGTGCGGATTCCCGAATAATAGAAAAAGCTGATCTGGTGACCGAGATGAAGGAGATCAAACATTATTTTAAACAAGGGGTGGCGGCCAGAGTCGGAATCGAAAAATAACCCCTGATTTATTTAATCTTGAAAAACCGGGTCTTCTGGACCCGGTCAGGGTTCTCCGGCTCAGCCTGGAGAAACGCTCCAAGAGTTTGAAGTGAACTAAAGTTTAAAGTGAGCTAAAGTTAAGGAATTCTGCCAATTTTATAAAATCAGCGGAGCGAAGCAACACCATAACTTTAGGCACTTTAGATCACTTTAGA
>JAQYVT010000140.1 GCA_030145345.1 Desulfobacterales bacterium | reverse complement strand
AAACTTGTCCATGGGCGGAACCGGAAAGTAGCCTTGCTTGTGTCTCGGCTTGTATCCCAGGTTGGGGAATTCTTCCCGTCCGCTGTTCCAGATACCTTCAACGGAATCGATCTCATAATAGGCCCGATGATTGGAAGACTCGAAACGGATATCGTCAAAAATAAAAAATTCAGCCTCGGGTCCGAAATAAGCGGTGTCGCCGATTCCGGTACTCTTGAGATATGCTTCTGCTTTTTTGGCAATATTTCTTGGGTCTCGAGTATATGCCTCACGGGTAATGGGGTCCACAATGTTGCCGATTAAAACCAGGGTCGGAGCTTCAAAGAAAGGGTCCATTTTGGCGGTGGCGGCGTCCGGAACCACCAGCATGTCGCTGGCGTGAATGGGCTGCCACCCCCGGATGCTGGAGCCGTCAAAACCGAAACCGTCCTCGAAGCTCGATTCCTCCAGTTCACTCATGGGCACCGTAAAATGCTGCCACAAGCCTGGAAAATCCAGGAAGCGAAGATCAACCACTTTGGCCTTATTTTCTTTTGCAAATTCAAATACTTCTTTGGGTGTCATAATAAAATTCCTCCTTATGTGATAAAAAATAAGCTTTATTTAGATAATCTCTATACTTCTTATCTTATGCCTTAGGTTCCAAATTACTGGGCCTATATGGCATCTTCTCCTTTTTCTCCGGTACGCACCCGAATCACTTCTTCCATGGGCAGAATAAAGATTTTGCCGTCTCCGATTTTTCCGGTATATGCGGCCTTTTGTATGGTTTCCATCACCTGTTTGACTCTGTCAGAGTGAACGATAATCTCGATCTTTATTTTTGGGATAAAATCCACTACATATTCAGCGCCCCGGTAAATTTCCTTATGCCCTTTCTGACGGCCGTATCCCTTGACTTCTGAAATCGTCATCCCCTGAACTCCGATTTCATTGAGGGCCTCTTTGACATCATCCAGTTTGAACGGCTTAATGATCGCCTCTACCTTTTTCATAATGTTTCCTCCTTGTGTCGTTAAACCTTGGGACGATTCGGCGGTATCAGTTGCCGCCCCAATGGCAGATCAAAAGATCCACATTCGACAGGTGAATATTTTCCACTCATTTTGGTATTAAGTTTTGAAACCCGGCAAAACTTCTTTAATGGATGTTTTAATCTTTTCTACCTGATCCGGTGAATCAACTTTTTGTCCATCAAAATCCCTGACATAAAAAACGTCCACAACCTGGTCCACCTTTGTTGCAATCTTGGCCACCCAAATATCGAGACCGCACCTGAAAAGTGCATCGGTAATCGTGTATAGAAGCCCCGAAAAATCATAAGTAAATACTTCAATAATCGTAAAAAAACTCGAGCTGTCATTGTCCACGTTGACTTGATGGGGCCTGTCTTTTAGGTAACGTTTGGCAGGTCGGTAGACCGTTATTTTTTCTTCCAGCATCGTCTTTAAATCCAGATCGCCGGACAGCGCAGATTTGAGATGGGCTTCAGCCTGTTGCCACCTTTCCTTTTCAAAAATCTGATCCAACGGCGGGTTGACTTCAAAAATATCAAGGGCAATATTATTCCGCCATGTGAAGATCTGCGCATCGAGAATATCCAGTCCGTTCAACGTAAATGTCCCCGCAATATTTGAAAAAAGACCGGGACGATCCTGTGCGCAAATGGTGACCGTTCGGGTATTGGAGTCCGACGTTTTTGTAACGCTCCAGATAAAGTCCGCTGTTCCCATATTTTTGTACAGTTCGATATGTTCAATGATACTTTCAGACGACATATAAAGAAGATATCGAGGAGACATGAAATTGAAAAGTGCCTCCATATCATTCTCGGCATAGTGCTTTATAGCGGATCCGAGAACTTCGGCTTTTTTCTTCTCAACAGCTTCAACAGCCTCTCTGGTTGCAAGTTCCCCCTTTTCAAGGACATTTGAAACTTTAAAGAAAAGATCTCTCAACAGTGTAGCGGTCCAGTCACTCCAGGCTTTTGGACCGGTGGCCATGGAATCGGCCACAGTCAACAAATAAAGCATTTTTAGACGATCGATATCTTTTATCTTTCTTGCACACGAGATGGCGGTCTCTTCATCATTGAGATCTCTTCGAGTGGCGGTCTTATTCAATAATAGATGCTCTTTTATCAAAAAAGAGACCGTTTCAATATCCTCGGTGGGGTAGCCTTTCTTAAGCAGTATCGACGCTGCAATCTCGGCACCACCGATAGAATGGTTCACACCGGTTTCACCTTTACCGATGTCGTGCAACAGCGCCGCCCACAACAAAAGATTACGTTTTTTAAGCCTTTTATAAATATCACTGCATAAGGGATATTCTGAAATTCCTTTGGATATGCCGAATCTTTTGATATTCTGAACGGTCCTCAGCAAATGTCGATCAACCGGATAAAGGTGGTACTCATCATATTGAATTCTATCGGAGATTTCTTCAAATTCAGGAATAAATCGGATTAAAAAACCGGTATTTAGCATTTCGTTGAGCACATTAAATGTCGATGACGGTTTTGCTAAAATCCGTTCAAATGATTCAAGATTTAACACCGAAGAAGAAAATTCTTCATCAACCAGAAAGGAAAATTCCCTGACCAGCCTTTTGGCCTCTGCACTCAATGGAATTTTCAGCGTCGCGCTTTCTTCAAATATCTTTATTAAAAGGTTCGGATCGGTCAGGATGTCTTCGGAAGAAACGAAGGTGATCATCCAATTTTCCGTAATTTCGAGCCCCTTAATGCGGGTGTGTTTTAGGGCCTTTCTTGAGCGTTTAACATCCTTAAACAACCCCAGCTCGTATAAAAACATCAGGTGCTGCTGCTTTAAAAATTCCATTTGGCCATGAAGTTTGCTCAAAAATCGTTCCACCGGCTGCTGTCCGTTTTTTTTGCCAAACTTCAGGGCATCCGCCATTTTGATCTGGTATTCAAAATAGAGCTGATCACATTTCCTGCCGGACAAATGATGCAGACAGTTTCTCACGTTACCGATGAACTCAAGCGCCTGCCTCATGGCCTGAAATTCATCATGGGACAGGAAGCCATAATACTCAAGGTCTCTGAATTGTTTGAGATTCGATTTCAGTCTGGCGATCCAGAGCATGGTGTGATAGTCTCTCAATCCACCCTGGCCTTCCTTGAGATTGGGTTCAAGCAGATACGACGAATCCCCGAAACATTCATGCCTGCTTTGGCTGATGTCGACCAGTTTCTTTATGACTTTAGTTGAATGCTTCTTTTTAAACCGCCTGCGAAGATGCTCCATCAAAGACGAATACAACAGCGACATGCCGCATACGAAACGTGCGTCCAGAAGGGACGTCAAAACCTCGATGTCATCAATAGCTAATTTGACACATTCTTTAAGGGATCGTGTGGCATGACCCACTTCAAAACCGATGTCCCACAACGGGTAGACAATTTCCTGGATAAGAACCTCGGCCTTATCGGGAACATACTTCTCAAAAAGGAAAAGAAGATCCACATCCGAATGAATGAACTGTTCTTTTCGTCCATACCCCCCCAGCGCAATGATCGCATAGGGATTCTTTTCCATCCCCATTTTGGGTCCCACACGGGAACTTTCAAAACTTTCAAAAAAATAGTCGTCAAGAACTCGTGCATGTCGCTGTATAAAGTCCGGCGCTTTTCTTTTCAAAAAACCGGAAATCATATGGTCGGTGTTTTCCCGAAGCCGCTCTGCAGCCGGTTCAAGCCTTTCTATTTTTTTTGAATTTGAAAGTGTCATTTTAACCCCAACGATTTTAATTTATATACTCAAGTTTCGCACCCGAATATGGTGAAAAAGCCTTGCGGTTAGCAGGCTGAAACAAATCGATTTCAAAGGAGCTTCAGGTATAATTAAATTTTTGACTGGAAGCTGTCTGAGTGGATTAGGGATCGTTTTGAAAGAACCATAAGCGATTTAACTTTACAGATGAAACCCCCTGTTAAAACAGAGACCTTTATTAATAGCCCGGCGGGTTCTTTCATTACGAGCCCTTATTCACGAGTTCTTTCAGCAAAAATTTAATTATACCTGAAGCGGTAATGTTTTCAAAAGGCTAAAGTGTTACGACTTATTTATATCAGCAACAAGTGTGCCATAACACCAAACATTCACAAATGATTATTAATACAGATAGTTATTCGTCATGGCAGGCGTAAAAATAAAAATGATCGCTTACAATTTTGTTAAAATCAACCCCGGTTAATTACAAAAATGTAACCCTCATTCAATTTCCATAATATCTTTCCAGATTTGTCTGACATTTTCTCGCATACCAAGAAATTTATTTTCAGGGGCTTTGGCAGGTTTCTCCTGAAGGCTGAGCTGGTGAACAGCTGATCGGTAGGTTAGATAGGCAACTTTTAAGATGTGAGCGACCGGGTCGTTGATGATACCGGTTTCTTTTAACGTTTCAAGGAGTCTTACAATATCGGTCCACTTTAATAATTCTTTGTATTCGCAAGATTTTAAAAGAACCAGATATTGCACCAAAAATTCAATATCAACGATGCCCCCGGTATCCTGCTTGAGGTCGAAAAGCCCTGGATCCGTACTTGAGAGTTCCTTTCGCAACCGTTCGCGCATGTCGACAACGTCTTGTTTTAATTGGCTCTTGATCCTGGGCCGTGCAAGAATCTCGTTCCGAATTTGTTCAAAGCGTTTGGCCATATTGATATCTCCACTGATGGGCCTTGCTTTGATAAGGGCCTGATGTTCCCATGTCCAGGCTTTGGTTGTCTGATAATCTTTAAACCCGTCAATATGGCTCACCAGAATACCTGAACTGCCGCTGGGTCGCAATCGCATATCCGGCTCATAAAGCATTCCCACAGGGGTATGTGTGGTTAAAATATGGATGACGCGTTGTCCCAAGCGGGCAAAAAACTGGTGATTATCCAGAGGAAGCTTTCCCTCGTGGGTTTGTCCTTCGGTTCCGGCGTGGAGAAAAACCATATCCAGGTCTGATCCATAACCGAGTTCAATCCCACCCAGCTTTCCATAGGCAATGACAGAAAATCCCCTGCCGATTTCCATGCCGTCCATTTGACACGTCGGAGCCCCGTGCCTTTCAACCAGATGGTTCCATGACAGTTCAACAACCTCATTTAAAACTGTCTCGGCAATTCCGGTAAGATGGTCACTGGTTCGCATCAATGTCAGGGCGCCGGTGACATCTGCTGCAGCCACCCGTAACGTATTCGACTGTTTAAAAATACACAATTCTTGAATCTGGTTCTCAAGATCCTGAGGGGCCATTGGATCGAACCGTCTGCGTATTTCGTTTAAGAGTTCCGATTTCTCCGGCGGAAGATAAAGTGTCCGGGGATCAAGGAGTTCATCCAGAAGTACCGGATGGCGAGATAAAAATGAGATGATCCAGGGACTGGCATTCGCGAGTTTCACCAGATGAACGATAGCGGTTGGATTCTCCAGCAGTAGGGACAGATAGTTGGTGCGTTGTTCGACGGTTTTAATCAGGTCGACGATTCGAGTCAAAACGACAATGGGTCGTTCGGAACGGCCGATTTCTTTGAGCATCAACGGCATCAGCTCGTCCAGGCGATTTCGGCCGCCACTGCTGAGGGACCGGGTTGAGGAGTGATTCCGAAGGTAATCCAATAGGGGCTTGACCGCATCGGGATGCTCATATCCGACTGTATCGAGTATCTTCCGGCGGACGTCATCTTCTACAAGATCATTCCATATAGCTTCCAAACCGGCATCAACTTCTTTGTCCTGATCATCGGTAGGCTCTGAATTTTTAGTCCCCAACAATTTGTTAAAATGATCATGAACAATTTCTCGGTGCTTTTCAAGACGACGGTCAAACGATTCCGGGCTGTCGAATCCCAAGGCCGCAGCCAGACGGGCTTTTGCCGCAGGATCCGATGGAATCTTGTGGGTCTGCTGATCTGAAAATTCCTGCAGCCGATGCTCTGTATTTCTCAAAAATATGTATGCGCTGGTAAGTTCGTCACAGACGTTTCGGTGGATGTAATTTTCATTGGCAAGAACCCCCAATACCTTCTGGATACTGCGCTCCTGGAGGGACGGCGTGACCCCTCCCCGTATGAGTTGAAATATTTGTCCAAAGAACTCAATTTCACGGATTCCTCCGGGGCCGAGCTTGATGTTGTTTGCAATGCCTTTGCGTTTGACCTCAAGGGAAATCTTCTGTTTCATATTCCTTAAAGATTCAAATGCACCAAAGTCCAGGTATCTGCGATAAATAAAGGGGTTAAGCCGTTCCAAAAGCTGTGCTCCAGCGGGTTTGTCACCGGCAACAACCCGTGCTTTGATCCATGCGTATCGCTCCCACTCCCTTCCTTGCGCCTGGTAATATTCTTCCATGGCATCAAAGCTCATAACCAGAGGACCGTTTTCGCCGAAGGGTCTGAGATCCGTGTCCACCCGGAACACAAAGCCATCCGGAGAATTGGCGCCGATTATTTTTATCAAACGGCGACAAAGACGAACAAAAAATTCTTCATTGCTCATCGGTTTCAACGTATCTCGAGTTACGCCGGTCTCAGGATACGTGAAAATCAGGTCCACATCCGAGGAAAAATTTAACTCCAGTCCGCCAAGCTTGCCCATTCCAAAAACAACCAGATGCTGCTCAGATCCATCCTCTCCTGCGGGAACGCCATTTTCAGCGCATTGCCATTCATACAGAAAAGATACCGCCTGATCGATGCAGGCATCGGCCAGAGCAGAAAGATTCCCCATGGTTTCTGAAAGATCCGCCCAGCCTGCAAGGTCTCGCCAGGCAATCCGGACCATTTCACGTCGTCTAAACCGTCGAAGACGAGCTGAAAGCTGGGCATCGTCTTTGATTCCGAAAAGATGCGATTCAAGTTTCGAATCGTACGCGTCCGGATCGAGTTTTCTTTGAAGATCCCCGCTTTCCAGCAGGTCTTTAAAAATTTCAGGACAGCGAATGCAGATTTTGGATATAAAATCACTAAAGGCAAAAACCCGTTTAAGGAGGTCAAGAAACTCAGGGTCATCTGGAAGAGAAATATTTGCATCTTTAGCTGCAGTGAAAAATGCTTCAAATTTGGTGTTCGCATTTTCCCGCAACACTTGGGGAATATCGACTGACAATTTCATTTTTAATATATAAATGTGTCCGAATAGATTTTCAATAGATTTTCATAGAACCCGTTCCAAAACTGTTTTGAAGGCAACGCCCCCCCGTAAAACGGGTGGCTTAAATTTTCGGACTATGGCCGAAAAGGCGAAAGCACGTAAGTGCTTTTCGTTGTATTTGCTAACGGGTGCAGGGCACCCGGTTTTAGGCAAAATTAAATCAGCGACCGCGCTGCATCGCTTTCATTTGCCCGAGGATGGGCGATATCACGTCTACACAGAAAAAGAGAAAATGAACCTATTGAATTCCCTTAACATTTGACGACCATTTGGCAATAGGTGTTGACATATGTTTCATTTTGTCATAATTTCAGCTCTTAATTATCTTTATCAAAGCTAATGTCAGAAGACTTTCCCACAAGGAAGGCCCTCGCGTTTGTTGTTTGCCCTGAAAGGAATTCTACCCTTCCTAAGCGGCCATATAATCCAACAATGTAATTATTTTAAATTCATTCTGTTCATCTAAGTTTGTTCTGTAGCAAATATTTCACAAGGAGATGCGATCGATGGCACCAAAGATAAAAATTGATACCCTAATGGGAATGCTTCCCTACCAGAGAAAAAGAGGAAAATGGAAAAGTCTCAAGCTGGACTGGAATAAAGAGTGGGAGCGGT
>JAQYVT010000139.1 GCA_030145345.1 Desulfobacterales bacterium | reverse complement strand
GGATAAAGCGTCTTTTGGTTTCAGTGCGCACCGGAACCCGGTTATCGTAACGGAAATCATCCATCCGCTCAAATACATCTTATCAACAATGCCCGGGATTTTCGGCCTGTCTTCACCCCTTCATGCCTATTTCACGAAAAAAGGGGCTGCCGGTTAAGCTAACCCCCTGTAATCATTGGTGGAGCTGAGGGGGCTCGAACCCCTGACCTCATGACTGCCAGTCATGCGCTCTCCCAGCTGAGCTACAGCCCCATATAAAAATTGAGAAGTAACAAAAGGTGCTATAGGTGTCAATAATTATTTTGCCCGAAAATTTACGACGAGAAGGTGTTGACAAAAGGGACGATGAAAAATAGTATAAAGGTTTCACAAATCACAACTTGCTGAACATACAAGAATTTACCCTAAATGAGCGTCAACGCAATGGGGACGGTCTATTAAAAAATAAATATTATATACGGTATAACAATGGATCCGAAATACTTTATGGGAATACCAAAACCTTATACCTCACAGGCCAAAGATAACGGAACCTTTAAGGAGTTTGATGCCACTGAGCTTTACTGTCCAAAGTGCAAACGCCCGGTCCCGGTTCGTAAACGCCTTCTGCTTGTGTTGCCGGAAGGCGATAAATATGAGTATCTGTGCGGGTTCTGCTCCGAGTCTGTTGGATATAAGATCGATCGGCAGTTGAAACCCCCAACGGTCATTGTCTAAACTGAACACAATATATAGGTAGAAAGGAATTTTATGCTCAGGTTAATGCGGGAACAAGCGGGCAGCTGGCTAATCAAAGTACTTTTAGGTGCTATTGTCATCGTGTTTGTATTCTGGGGTGTCGGAAGTTTCAGGTCACAAAGAGGCGACAGGATTGCGACAGTCAACGGTGATCCGATCACCCTGGATGAATATAGAGATACTTTCGAAAATCTTGTTGATCAGTTGCGCAGAAGATTCGGGAACAACCTGAATGAAGATATGATCGAGAAACTTCAGGTAAAAAAGCAGGCCTTAAATCAGCTGATCAACAACACGCTGTTGCTCCAGGAAGCCAAAAGGCTTAAATTTCGAGTCTCCGACACAGAGCTTGCCAGCGCAATTTCGGAAATCACGGCTTTTCAGAGAGCCGGAACGTTTGACAGGCAACTTTATAGAAATGTTCTGGAGCGTCTGAGAATGACCCCTGAAGAGTTTGAAGTGGCTCAAAGAAATGCGATGATGATTCAAAAATTATCGGCGCTCGTTACCAGTGGTATCAAAATTTCAGACCAGGAAGCCATGGAATGGTTCAACTGGGCCAATGCATCTGTAAATATCGATTTCGTACGATTCGAGCCCGACCATTACAAAGATGTCAACCCTTCTTTGGAAGAAACAAAAGCATTCTTTGAGGGTCATAAAGAGAATTATAAAACGGAAGCGATGGTGAAAGTCCGTTTCTTGCATTTCAGCCCGGACACATATGGTTCTAAAGTGACAATTTCCGATGAAGAACTGCGTGAATATTATAACGAAAACCAGGAAGCGTTTAAAACACCGAAAACAGTTGAAGCCAGACACATTCTGTTCAGAGTTGATGAAAATGCCACCCCGGAAGCCGTTCAAAAGACACAAGAAAGGGCTCTCGGCACATTGAAATTGGCCAAGGAAGGCAAAGATTTTGCCGAACTGGCCAAACAGTATTCAGAAGGGCCGACACGAGACAGTGGCGGATACCTTGGCACATTCACAAAGGAATCCATGGTTAAACCCTTTGCGAATATGGCCTTTTCCATGAACGCCGGAGACATCAGCGAACCGGTTCGCACGCGATTCGGATGGCACATCATTAAAGTTGAAAAGATAAATGAAGCATCTGTTCTTTCTTTTGACGAAGCTGAAGCGCAAATAAAAAAGAAATTGACCGAAGAAAGGGGAAAAAGTCTTGCTTACGACGCGGCAGAGGCGGTGTCTGAGGTTTCCTTTCAAGAAGACGATCTTTTAAAATTAGCAAAAGAAAGAAATCTGAACGTGTTGACCACGGATTTCTTTTCAAGAAAAGGTCCGGAAAAAGGGATCGGTACGCCTTCAAAATTTGCATCGATCGCGTTTAATCTCTCGGTTGGGGAAATTAGCGATATCCAGGAATTCGAAAACGGATATTATATTATCCAGCTTATGGATAAAATTCCGCCGAAGATACCCGAATTCACCCAGGTCAAGGAAACGGTCAGGACTGACTGGATCAGCGAAAAACAAGGGGAAAAAGCAAAAGCGGATGCAAATTCATTTCTGACAGCTTTAAAAAACGGCAAATCCATGGACGCAGAAAGCAAACAGTTTAATTTAACGCCGGCATCCACCGGTTTTTTTAAGCGCAGTGACTCAATTCCTAAAATTGGGCCTGAACGGGAGATCGCCGAGACGGCTTTTCAGCTGACCAACGAAAAAAAATTGGCGGAAAACGTCATAGCCGGTGCCAAAGGATATTATATTATTCAATTCAGCGGCAGAAAAACACCGGACCCTGGAAATTTTAACAAAGAAAAAGGCGACATTGAGAAAAGACTGTTAGCGCAAAAGGAATCCAGAACGTTTGATGCCCTGCTGACACAAATTAGAAGCAAAAGTGATATTTCTATTAAAGAGGAGTTTTTGAAATAGATTTTTTTCATTCCTGATCCGGGTTTCAAAATCTTTTGCGCCTTGGTTTTCTCTTTTTTCCCCGAATCAAGCGCCGTACCGCCACCGGACAAAAATGACATTCTAAAGGACCGCCGATGAAAAATGAAAGCTTCAAAGATCAATGCTCTGATATGACCAAAGCCTTCAGTATAGAAATTCCCTGTAAACTCGCCGAAAGAGTCGAAGCCTATGCATCTGCCAACAATACGACCCACAACAGTATCGTGATCGAGGCGTTGGATTCATTTTTAAGAAATCAGACAAACAGGGTGGATTGAGGTGTTACAGTATGTACCGGCGCTATTCATGGCACATACCCATCATTTTAATATGAAGAAAATTAAGAAGTGAAAAGAGAATATTTATTTTGAAGGAAAGAAACGGTTGTTGGATTAAAACCGTCGGATACCTTTGGGAGAATCGGTTTTTCTGATCCGCTCGGTCAGACAAGAAAAATTTATCATTCTCCGATGATCTTCACCAGAACTCGCTTGCGTCGTCTACCGTCGAACTCCCCGTAAAATATCTGCTCCCAGGTACCAAAATCGAGTTTTCCATCGGTTATGGCAACCACCACTTCCCGGCCCATAATCTGTCTTTTCATGTGAGCATCCGCGTTGTCCTCTCCCACATTATGTTTGTACTGGGAAACCGGTCCGTACGGCGCCAGTTTTTCAAGCCAGACCTCGTAATCATAGTGAAGACCGGATTCATCATCATTGATAAAAACAGAGGCTGTTATGTGCATGGCGTTGCACAGTACAAAACCCTCTTTAACACCGCTTTCACGCAAACATTTTTTTACTTGAGGCGTAATATTGACAAAACCCCGGCGGGAAGGTACTTCAAACCACAATTCTTTTCGATAGCTTTTCATTTTGCCCCCCATTCGGTCATATCTTTCCTTTGATGTTAAAGGAAATGACGCGTTGAACTGTACCGACTTTGTATTGAAAAGAACAAGACCTTCTTTTACGCTGCTTTTTTTTAGAAGCCATTTTTTGACCGGGGCGTAATATCGACAACCGCCTGCCGGGCCGGCACCTTAAACCACAGCGCTTCCCGATATGCTTTCATTGGCGTTCCCACTGTAGACTTCGTCCGATATTTGAGATATATTCTATTATTTTATTATTATCAATCATTATATAAAGAACCCGGGCTCAGAGGACCCGGCTTTGGTTTAGCCTTGGAAGGGGATCGTTTTTACATAGATCAAGTGCCTAAAGTGAGCTAAAATGCCTAAAGTGCCTAAAATTGAGGAAAGCGCTTTCAGGTCAAATCATTTTTTACTTAAATTGATAGTGCCAAGGGCACAACCATCAACCCTGGCCCGGACCGGTCACCATTACGCTATACTCAAAAGGCATTTTTGAATGGTGCATAGGTCATATCAAAATATGAGCAATGCGCACCAGGGCGGGCTTTAGCTCACTTTAGGTCACTTCAAACTCTCGCAGCGATTCTTCAGGCTGAGCCAGAGGAAAAGGCAGGCAGGAGGATGGGCAAAACAAAAAACAGGCCGATGAAATCGGTACACAACCGAAAGCGATTTGTGACAGCCGTTGTCGCAAATAGTGCAGGAGATATTTTTGACCTTCATGGATATGCAGCTGCAGGGATGGCGGGTTCTTCCCTTGTTCCTTTGACATTCGACGACACGGTTCCGATGCCATTCGGGGGAGAGCTTATGATGATGCCGGACAGAAAGCCTGTTCTTTACAATATTGGAAATCAGCGGTTTGAAATATTGGACAAAAATCCATACACACCCGGAGAACCGATCTTCCCGGTTGCTGCATTTAATTCACCCGGTTTTGTAATTTCTTATGTGAGCGCATACCGAGAGAACACCGCCGCCGGATATCTTCCCCTGTTTTCATACGGGGCAATCGGATGGCACAAGGGCAAATTCAGATCCGCAGTGATACGGGTGGATAGAGAACGGCGGCAGGATTTGCGATGGATGAAAACCGAAGATGTTGTTGCCGGAATCTCTGACATACAAAAGAAAATGCCGGATAACCGGCTGGAAACCCACCTTGAAAAATGCGCCATGGAATACGGCTGTCCGGCAGCCAAGAATTTCTTTTTGGGACGGTATGAAGCACCGCTACCGACGTCCCCCCGCTGCAATGCACGCTGTTTTGGCTGTTTGTCCCTTCAGAAAAACAGTGAAATTCCTCACAGCCAGGCCAGAATTAATTTCAAGCCGTCTTCTGCAGAGATTGCAGCGGTGGCCCTTTTACACATACGGCGGGTAAAACGAAGCGTTGTCAGCTTTGGACAAGGGTGTGAAGGAGATCCGTTGCTGGCCGCCGACGTCATTGCACCGGCCATCGACAAGATTCGCTCCGTGACCGGCCGCGGCACCATCAACATGAACACCAACGGGAGTAAGCCACAAACCCTGAAAAAGCTGTTTGAAGCAGGCCTCGACAGCATCCGCATTAGTCTCAACAGTGTCAGAAAAGACTGCTATAATGCATATTTTCGACCCAACAGTTACAGCTTTTCGGATGTTATACAGAGCATTGAAATTGCACTGCAACTGGGGAAATTTGTATCCATTAATTATTTAAATTGCCCCGGATTTACGGACACGCCAAAAGAACTGGAAAGGCTGACCGAGTTTTTAAAGGAGCATCCCATACACATGATCCAATGGCGAAACCTGAATTTTGACCCAATGCGGTATTGGGAGATTATGTCTGCTGTTGCGGACCCCGGCACACCCTTGGGGATGCAACATACGCTCAATCGAATTAAAGAATCTTTTCCGAAATTAAAATACGGATACTTTAATCCTCCAAAAGAAAAGTTTTACGCGAATTGATTCTAAATGGGATGGTATTAAAAGATTTATATCTCATCGATACAAACATTATGAAAAACCATTTGTATCTACAAAATATGTAAAAAACTAAACACGTATAATATTGCTCCCCGTTGGTTTACGATCAATTGGGGGATGATGTAAATTGTAATATTGAAACGGTTAAAAATCATGCGCTGGATAGAAGCAAAGGTTATTTTTGATTTCAAAGACACGCAATTGGCCGCGGATCTTATTTCCAATCTGTTTTATGACCTTGGCCTCCAGGGCGTCGTCGTCGAGACGCCGGAAATCGAGTCTTCGGAAGATTGGGGGGACGACGCCGTGATCCCCGAACACTGGGCGGTGATTGCCTATTTTCCCGATGATGATCAGTCTAAAAAACGACGCGAAACAATTGAAAAAAAATTGGAAAGGCTTGAAACAAAAACCGGGATTATATCCCATACCGTTTATGCCAAGATCGATGAAGCAGACTGGACTGAAACATGGAAAGCTTTTTTTAAGACCGAGAAAATCACACCCAACATTGTGGTGAAACCCACCTGGAAGGAATATTTCCGGAATGGTGATGAAATCGTTCTTGAGATCGATCCGGGCATGGCGTTTGGCACCGGCACCCATCCCACAACATGCCTGTGCATCACCATGATTGAAAAATATCTTAAAAGAAGCGGTTCTTTTCTGGATGTGGGAACCGGTTCGGGCATCCTTATGGTTGCAGCGGCAAAGCTGGGTGCGCGCAAGGTATGGGGAACAGACAATGACAGCGTAGCTGTTGATATTGCGTGTAAAAATTTGATTCAAAACAGAATATCGGAATCGACCTTTAAAATCCTAACCACCCATCTTGTGGACACGGTAACCCAACGGTTCGATTTGGTGGCTGCCAATTTAACAACACCGGCGGTTTTAAGCCTTCTCGATGACATCAAAAGGGTTCTGGCCCCAAACGGCCTATTGATCTGCTCGGGTATCCTTGAAGCGGATCAGAAAAAAGTTTTAGAAAATATGGCGAATCTGGGCTTTGAAGTCATTGAGATCGGTATCAAGGAAAGCTGGGTGTCATTTGTTTGTAGGCCAATGTAGCGCAATTTAAAGGCGTTCCGAATTGCTTTTAAATTTTAACTCGAGTTTCCCACCCGAACGGTTGGGTTAACGCATCTTCTGACAAGGTACCCAAAACACGCAACCGCTAGCGGTCAAGGGCATTGTTTGGTTGGACTTTTTAGCTTAATTTAAAATACTTACGACCAGTTTTATGTAACGAGAGGATTGTTGTTTTATCACGCATTAACACTGTTTTTATTGCGTTGTATTATCATGTACCTTGAACAAGAGTTTTGTATTTATTCGGAGGTAAAATATGGTATGTTCCGGTGGCGGTTGTACATATAATACCCTCATTGCTTGATAGTGTTGCTTGCATATTTACTTTTGCACCTTCCTTTGACATTACTCGACATGTGACATTAATTTTTTCTCCAAGAATGTATGCCGGGCTCAAAAACTTGACGTTAAGTTCTGATGTGAACGCCATTTCTCGTGTAAAAGCATAGCTGGTCCACCCCATAATTTCATCAAGGAGACCCATTTGAATGGCCCCATGGAGTATGTTGCCTTGGCCCACAAAATGTCGCGCAGGTAAATACTCGGTATATGTTTCTTTCCGTTCCGTATCCCAATAGAATCTAAGCTTCAAACCTTCAGTGTTTTCAGTTCCACAAAAGAAACAATGATTGTCAGGAAAGGGATTCTGTATTTCTTCTTTCATAAAAGGGTCATCTTGTAACTGTTTTTAATGTTTTATTTTATTGAAACCCAATGCCCAGTGTGAGCAGCGGGCCGCGACTATCGTCTCTCTCTGGGCCGTCTGTGACTTCCCTTCGTCTCGTTCTTGAGCGGCAGGCGCGGCTCACCGCCACCGGGGGGCAGGACAATCTTGTCCTCCGAAGCGACCCATACAAAACGTGACTTCGATTTACTCCCCTTGTAGGCGGGGACCCGGAAACGGCGCACATGGAAGCCGCAACGCATCATGAGCTGCTCGAATTTCTTACTCGGCTCAGCCGACCACACAGCCAGACACCCCTGTTTGCGCAGCGCGCGGCGACAGGCCCGAATTCCTTCACGACCGTACATACGGCGGTTTCCTGAATCTGTCATCGCGCCGGGACCATTATCGATATCCAGCAAGATCGCATCGAATCTGCTCTTGGAACGTGAGATAAGCTCGACGATATCGCCCGTCTTGACGTTAACGCGTTCGTCCCCCAGCGGCTGGCCGTTGAGATCCCCGAGGAACTCACGATTCCATTCGACAACAGCACCCAGCAGTTCACCCACCACCACTTGGGCGTGGGGGCTGAGCATATCGAGCGCCTGGCGCAAGGTATAGCCCATACCCAAGCCGCCGATGAGTATGCTGGGCGCCTTGCGACCCGCCAGATGCGCACAACCCAGCCTCGCCAGCTCAAGTTCCGACTCA
>JAQYVT010000138.1 GCA_030145345.1 Desulfobacterales bacterium | reverse complement strand
GTAATCAGACATGGACTTGAGAATCCGTTTGGCATCTCCCTCATCCGCCTTTACCACTGCTGATGTTCCAAATAGAAGTATCAGGGACAATGCCACAGCAGCCGCCATATAGCGGCCCAACATTTTTTTTAAATTAATACCTGTATTGTTCATTCAAACCCTCCTCCTTTTTTTATCCATCCTTCAAGTAAGCCCTTTGCACCCGGCCCCTATTGATAAAGGGTGGACCTGAAGCGGAATATATTTGAGCCGGTTACCCACCCCGTATTTTTACCATATGATTTTGTAGCCCGCCTCGATAGATCCGTCTGTCGGGCGATCGGAGCCGATGCCAATGGATGGGCGCAGGTAAACGCTGTGTCCTTTTGTGCCAAAGTAATTGTCGAGCATGGTCCCGACTTCGACATCGATCAGCATGAACTCCGTATCGTTCTCATAATCAAGGACTGCCTGGGGATCAATCAGCGCCCACTTCTGTTTATCCTTTGATGTTTTAAGAAAGAAAATGTCCATCAAACCCTGGTGAACATTACTTCGGCCATCATCCTCATCTACACTGAACTTATGTTGGTATGCTGGTGCGACCAGGTCAAACATGCCGCCAAAAGGCTTGAAGAAAACAGCAAATACCTGTGGACCCAGTGATGTTGTCCCTGAACCCAAAATATCCTCGGATGCCGTGTCAAAAAAGAATTCCATACCAAATGCGATGGCCATCTTCTTGTCCATATTTATATATGGCACTGTTAAAAATCGGATATCTGAATCTCCAAAACCAGAGTCATCCAGCTCATCCACACCATCGTTATTCATATCCGCTTCAAGTGCTACGCCCCGAATTCTGGCTCTAAACTGCCATTTCCCATCCAAAATAGGCGCTCTAAACTCCATTGTGGTGATGTTTTGATACCCGTCACCATCCGTGTTTAACCACTGGTATTCATTATAGATCCTGAAATCATAGGTAAAGTTAACGGGATTGGTCCCTGTCTTGTCTGATTTCATTGCAGCCTGCTCTTTCTCTTCAGCATGGGCCTGAAAAGAAAAGATGATCAGGCATGCCACCATTATCATTCCCAGTAAAAGAGGGAAATATTTGTTTTGTTTCATGTGATGTTTCCTTTTTTAATTAGGGCAGGGAGCAAAGAAATTTTAAAATGCTCTCTGCCCTTAGGTTTTATCTGATTTAAGAAAAAGATTTCTTTTCCCAACCCCCTGTTATCGATGAATTTCAACTCTTCTGTTTAAAGAGCGGCCCGATTCCGAATCATTGAGTGAAACAGGTTTTGTAAAGCCAAACCCTTTAGTTGCCAACCTGTCTGCGGCAATACCTTTTCCTACAAAGTAATCTTTAATCGCATTTGCCCTGTCAAGGGAAAGACCCATATTGTACTCTGAACTGCCGACATTGTCTGTATGGCCCTGGAGGGTAACACTCAATGAAGGATTCTTTTCAAGGATTGTGACAGCTTCGTTAAGCATTGGATAGGCTGCCGATTTAATATCTGATTTATCAAAATCAAAAAGGGCCGTATTACTGAATGACCAGCAGCCAACAGTATTGACACTGGCACCTTCTGGTGTGCCCGGACATTGATCGCTCTTATCGTAAACACCGTCGTTATCACTGTCTTTTTCTGCAATTACCACCGGGGCAGCCTTAACCACAGGTGCTGGTTCGACAACCGGAGCAGGTTGTTTGGCAACAAAAACTTTTTCAACAAAAGCTGCCATGCCGGCACTGGTTAACAATTCACCGGCAGTTGAGTCAAATCCGCATTCTCCGATTTTTGCAAGCTCTTTTGCCCAGGCGACTACATTTTCAGGAGCGTCACCGATAAGAATGGGATAAAAACAGATAGAGGAACCATAGGCAGCCTTTAATACTTTTGCAGATGCCAATGGATCTCCTGGCAGATCAAGACCGTCACTGATGATAATAACGGCAGTCTCACCGGAAAATTCCTTTAAATCTGTTCCTGCTGCCCCAAGTGCTTTATACAGAGGACTGGTTCCGCCCGGTCTGGAGATTTTTCCAAAATTATCTTTCAGATTGTCAGAATTATATTTTTTCATTCCGTAAAAAAGCTGGGTATGCTTTTTTGATACACCTGGGTCGTGACCAAAGGATCTTACCCCTGCGACCTGACCCAATTCAGGAACAGTTTCATTCAGTCGCAGTACCAGTTCCTGTGCAATTTTAAATTTGGATATTCCATAATACTCTTCATCCATGGAACTTGATGCATCAAAGATAATCAGGAAATTATCTACTTTTGATGAATACATGTCAGAACTATATTGTTTTGCTGAGAATGTAGGAATTGGTTTTACCTGTTTCTCAACCAATGAACATCCGGCAAGAAAACTGAATGCGATTACCAAAACCAAACTTTTAACCCCAAAGTTCTTAATCATTTTTCCTCCTTTTTTTCGGCGAGACGAGTTCTAACCCGCCCCGCCATTTTTTTATCTCGAACAAATTATTTCACCAGCTCGATCTCACCCGGCCGCCAGGTCTGGTCGATCCAGGGCTGTTCCGGCCCATAGATCCGCAGGGCAATGAACCAGCTTTTTCCGGGAATGGTTTGCAACCAGTTGCCTTCCATACCTTTCGGGGCTTTCGGAGAAAAGTAAATATCCATGGATCCGTCGGCATTGGTTTTAATGCCTTCATCCTGGCTTCCAAGGGTAGGAAACTGCTGATCTGTCTGCAGTTGTGAACGGGTCTGGGTGTCATACATGGTGATGGCCCAGAAATCCTTGGCCGGCGGATTCGGCGGTACGTGAAGTTTATAGGTCTTGGAACCGTCAAATATGTCGCCATTCGAATCGAGCATTCCCATGGAGTAGTCGGAGCCTTTTCCGGCAACGGTCATGGCCATGGCCGGGGAAACACAAATGTAGCCGAAGTGAAAAAGCGCTCGCGGCTCCAGGCGATAGGCGCCGTTGCGGGTGAAGGTGGTATCTTTGTCGGCATAGGCCGTCACCCAGGCGTCACTGTCCTTAAAGGTTAAATTGCCGGGATCCCGCGGGAAATAGCTGATCGCACGGGCGGCACCATTGGCAATGGCCATGGCATCAGTCAGGATCTTTTTCATACGGGCATCAGGATTGAAGGGTTTACCTTTTTCAATACCAATGGCAGCCATCATGCCTTTGGCTTCCGGTCCCAGATAATCGTCAGGTTCCCCCTGAATAAGTGCATGGAGTTTTTCAAATGCCGTGTAATCATTCGGAAGAATCACCTGCATTTTCTTGCCGGACACATTGAAAAATTCCATGGCCGGAGGATTGGCTTTTGTGGACAGGGGGTAAACCTTCAGGGTATTACGGATATTCTTGGAAGCGGCTGGAATGGCTTCTGCAAGCGGCATGCGCTTGTCGAGGTAGCCGCGCATAAATACCCATACACCACTGGTTTTGGAAGGAACGACAAAATAACCATCCGGTACGTTTCCTTTATAACCTGGAGGCAGTACCAGAAACTTGCCGCCTTTGCCTTTATCCGGTCCGGCAACACCGAGATCAGTCATGTACTGAAAAGCCATGTCATCTAGAATGCCGAGCATTCCGGGTGGCAGGTCGATAACGGTCGGACCGTCCTTGACCAGGTCCAGAAAGCCGACGGCATACATGGTGGAGGTGTTGCCGGTCAGCAGAGTAGTTGTTGAATCCATCAGGCTGTCCCAGATGCAGATTTTGTTGCAGGTGTCTGCGCCCATCGCTGCCTGTCCTTCGCGAAGGGCATTGACGGACAGGGCTGGAATTGAATTCAAGTAGACGTTTACGGCACGTGACGTGTCAAGATAGTCGTAAATCGCTTTTGTGCTTTTTTTTGTCGGAACCCCGTCAAAGTATTTGAGCGTCCCGATGGATGTTTGGATTTGATCCGGCGCGGTAAACGCTTTTGGAATCGGGGTGGTCATTTCCATTTTGGGCGATTGGGCCCAGGCGTTTGATGCGAGGCTGAACGCCATGATTCCGGTAAACGCCAAGGTGGTTAAGGTTTTCACTTTCATAGCCGTTTCCTTTTTATTTGAGGTTAATGTGTTTGTTGTCTTCAGGTTATCGTTTATTATGTTGTAGAAGGTTTTGGGCAAAAAAAAAATCCCCCGAACAGGGGGAAAAATCATCCCCCGCAATGGGGGATATTTCTTATAATTAAAATAACCGATAGGGTCAGATTTTAATTATACCCCTCAAGAATCTGGTTTCTCTGCATGTTTTTTCGAAGATCCTACCCCTTTGACAACTGCACCCAGTATTGGGCCCATTGCCGCAGGCAACAGCGTGTCAATCGGATTACGAATAAACTTGCGCACGTCATCTCTCAAGGCAGCCAGTTCCGACCCGGTACGGGCAAGCTCTTCTTCGATATCGTTGATCGCCATGTCCCGAACTTCTCTTACCATTTTAACTTCCTGAGCCGGTTTGATTGCTTTTGCATAGAACACCAATATCGCAGCAATTATGATATCTGCTCCACCAACGGTAAATGCAGCTTTGGCCTGGCCAAGATGCGGTACCAATGCAAAAAACACCGAAAGACTCAACATTACAAGACCAAAGACGACCACCAGACCTGCAAGTGCAAGGAAAAGGATCTTCTGTGTGGCAAGGCGTAAATCATTCTGCCGGATCAACCGCTCTGAACGCCAAAAAACTTTCAGGCTTTGTGCAATATGTTTCATTGTTCCTCCTATCTGCGGGAAAAAAGTTGCCCGATAACCACACCGAGAACAAATGCTGCTGCTAAAGATATCATCGGATGCTTCTGCACCGTTTCCTCTGTTTCGTTGAGGTATAGTTCTACCTGGTCGGATAGATCAAAAAGCACACTTTCCGCTGAAGATTCTTTTTCACATAGTTCTTCCTCGTGGTCTTGCCGGGGTTGAGAGTCACATTCACCAGTTGATTTTTTTTTCCCCCTGCTTTCTCTCAATTCATCTGCTTCACGCTGCAATGTCTTGAGATCATCGGCATCACTGGATACATTTATCATTGATTCAATCTCCATTTTGAGGTGATGAAATGGGTTGCTCGTTCCGCTCACCAGAAGGTGCCTCTGTAAACACTTGGTCTATATATAGCCAATCGGCAAAGACGGTGCTGTAAATTGTTAGAACTGCCATAAATAATGCGGCCAGAATCGGTCCGAGCACCAATCCTGATGCGCCAAACAATGCTAACCCACCAAGCGTACTGAGAAGGATCAAAAGATCGGGCATTTGGGCGTCTCGTCCAACAAGGGCCGGCCTGAGAAAATTATCTGCGGTACCGACAACCACTGCACACCAAATAAACAGACCTATCCCGGCAATTGAATTACCGATAATAAAAAGGTATAAAACGGCAGGAATCCAGACCAGCATTGCACCAATTCCGGGCAAGACGGAAAGAATTGCCATAACAGCACCCCAGAATACTGAAGCGCCAACACCCGCTACAGCGAAACCAATACCGCCAAGCATTCCCTGAATAATGCCAATCATCAGCGTACCTTTAACTGTGGCACGACTTACTGACAGGCCAACTTTTATCATTTTTTGCTTGTCGAATTTCGTCAGGGGAACGTAGCTCAGAATCTTGTTCATCAGTTTGGGTCCACTGATAAGAAAAAAATACATGGCATACAACATGACGAATAAGTTCAGAAAAAATACGGCAGTTCCTTCCGAAACCCTTGCCAGGTTCGAAGCAAAAATCATCCCGGTTTTCCCCGCTATTTCAGCAACCTTAGCTGAAATTTCCTCAGTATAGGGCGCTAGTTTATCAACAAAGGGTAGCCAGTCCGGTAATGCGGGATTATTTATGGTGGCACTATCCATCTGTTTTTCGATCCAGGGCCTTACCATTTCCGTCACCCCGATCGCTTGCTCAGCAACGAGGCCAAGTAAAAAAAGTAATGGCACGATAATGACCATGAGTGAAACAAGCAGTGTCAATATCGATGCCAATGCGTTACGTCCGCCAGAAACCCTTTGAAACAAAAGGTACAAAGGATAAAGAATGCCGCTGAAAACCGCGGCAAGCAGCAATGCATCAAGAAAGCCGCCAATTAGAGCGATGAACCCCAGGCCGTAAGCGATGACAATTATCAGCACAAAACTTTTTTGAAATCGTTCCTTGTATGTAATGTGATCTTTCATCTATTTTCACCTCAGTATGAGAGGCATTGCCTCAAATTCTCGACAACATCAGCAGTCGCAAATGCATCCTTTGCAACTGCTGATGTTGCAAATTTTCATAACAAAAACGTATCGTTTACTTTTTATCTTTGGTGAAATGTTTTTCCACGCTCTCAAAGGCCATTTTCATGACGTCAATAGAGCTTTCCACGCCCGCTTTCACCTCTTCCCATGCGCCTTCCGAGCTTTGTTCAAACGCTTCTAATTTGACTTTTGCCTCATTTAATTCCTTATCGAGTTTCTCGACATGGGGTTTGATTTTATCTTCCGCATCTTTCATACCGAGGTGCATCTGTACCTTGGCCTCATCCATTTTTGTCTGCCAGGTTGCCAGCTCTTTTTCCAACTGTTTTTTAATCGTCTGTTTTTTAGCTTGTTCGCTCATAACATTCTCCCAATTTTAGATTATCTGCTTTTGATTCCGACTCATTTGAGCCGGCAATGAAATCATCATCAATACCGATATCGGATGACTGCTTTCTCAGTTAATTGCCACCTCATCGCACACCATTTTTGCACGGACAAATGTAACCGAGGAAGTACCCGATCAGGTATTCACCTGCTGCTACCAAAACAGCTGTCACCAGGGCACCGAACCAGATATCTTTCCATTGCAGTTTCGTGTTGGGTAAATACCTGAAAAGCAATACAAACAATAAGGTGGCTAGCACCAATTCCAAAACCTTGCGCCTCAGCTGGCTGCACTTCAAAGATTCGGTTCAGGCTAATTTCCATCGTAACCATTACCCGAGTGGCTGTGAATACCAGCAACGCGATCCCCATTGCACTCGCCCACCAGGTAGGCTCTTGAATGTTTATCTGTTCTGCAGTCGCTATCATTTGCTGTGCTCCCCTTTGGCCTACCAGTTCACCGATCTCAAGCGAAATCGCCTCACGCATCACAACTTCCTTATTAAAACGGGCCGCAATCCAAAGAATAATGAGTAACATCGATGGTAAAGAGAAAATCATATAAAAAGCAAGAGCAGCAGCCTGTGTCAGAACATCTTCCTTAAAAAATTTGGCAATCGCTTTTCCTATAACCCGCTTATAAAAATATAACCTATGGTGAATGTGCATCTTCATCCGTAACTGTAAAAATCTCCTTGTCAGAGACCCCTTCAATAAATGGGGCCTCTGAATATACCGGACTTTAACCCGCCTTTTTATCGGCGACGCGGGGACGGTCTCGGCCTCGGCCTCGGTCTGCTGGGAAGCTGTGACGGGCGGCCCATACTCGGCGGCCTGGGCTTAATGTGCCCGGGCTGAACAGGCCTGCGATCATAGTCGTGATGGACATGTACGTCTCTTCCCCAGTGAGGATAAGGGTCATGGTAACTCTGGTAATAGACATGACCGCCGCCCGAACTGGCACAACCACCTAAAAACAGCCCCGCGATGACAAACATAACTCCGGATATGAAATTCATTGGTTTTCCCATGATGATTACTCCGCCGCCGTTGTTTTTGGCGACCATCGCTCGATAATTACTAACGCGCCTGACGGATCAGACAGCAATGACACGCGATTGCCGTCGGCAGTTTGTCTGGGCTCAACCAAGATCTCCCCCCCCAGATTTTTTGCCTTCACGGCAATCTCATCGGTATCGGCGACCCGTACCACCGGCACCCAGCGCATCTCAAGCATATAGTTCGCCGAGTAACGGATACCTGCCCGCCATTGCCCATCTTTCATCAGGATCAGATAGTTGGTTTTTTCACCGACAAAATGGTAGCCGGCAAGTTTTTGGTAAAACGCAATTGAGGCATCGACGTCATTGGACCAAAGTTCGTGCCAAAGCCACGACCCGATGACCGGTTCTTTATCCTCCGGATCCCCGCCCGAGGCGTGCAGCAACAGCAGCTGCGCACCCTGGGG
>JAQYVT010000137.1 GCA_030145345.1 Desulfobacterales bacterium | reverse complement strand
AGCCTCCAAGGATTTGGATGCGCTAAAAGGATTTGAAAGGGAAATCGCAGATCTGGAAGATCGACATAACGGGTTGAAGGAAAAGGAAGGGATTCATGCCCTTGATTTGGATCGGGCGCAAAAAGCCTGGTCCCAACGACGGGGGTTGGTTGAAAAGACCCTGAAAATCGACGGAGAGATTGCAGCGGTAACCGATTCGGTTGGAAAATTGATGGAACGACAGGCTGCTGTTGAAGAAAAACAAACCAAGATGTCTCAGGAACAGCTGGCCATCAACCAGGAAATCGCAGAAAATGAAACCCGCCAAAAGGATACGGAACGCTGGCTCAAGGAACATCTTGAATATGAAGAACTGGTGAAACGGATCCCCGTCATAAAGGACGGTCTCGAAAAATTGCAATCGATCCGTCGAACAATATCGGCACACCCCGGTCAACAGAAGTCCGCTGTGAAGGCTGAAAGAAAAGCATCTTCATTGTTGACGAAAACGGCACGCAAACTCGAAAAACTTCGGAACAAAGCGGAAAAAGTCAAGGCCCGACAGGCTGAACAGAACAAAGCGCTGACAGCCCTTTTGGGTGACGGAACCCTAAAAGAGCTTGAAAAGATCTATGGCGGCCAGAAAGATCGGCTGAAAAACTATCAATCGATGCTCAAGATCGCAAAAACATATGCCAAACGGGAAGCGGGAAACGGAGACGCCCTGGAAAAGGCGCTGATAAACGCCGAGCAGGAACATGCAGCGGCCCTGAAAATGTTGGAGCTGGAAAAAAAGACCCTGTCCGTAATTGAACATACGGCAAGGTTCGAACCCTGCAGAAGGCAGCTTAAAGATAAAGAGCCGTGTCTCCTCTGTGGTTCACTGGATCATCCGTATGTGACCGCTGGTCCGTCGTTTGGGAAAGAAACAGCCGAGAAGCTTCAAGCCCAGGAAAATACGCTGAATAAAATCAAAAATCGACTCAAAACGCTTTCGGACCATATTGCCGGACTCAAATCTCAGCATGACCCCCTGGTGGAAATGCAAAAGAAATGGAATTTTCTGTGTCAGGCCACCGGAGCCGAATGGGCCATCGGGGATCGGCATTCGGTGAAGACATCGATTCGGGCACTGAAAAAGGATATGCGAAGTCAAGGGGCCCGACTTAAAAAAATTCGAAAACATCATAAGAAGACCGGAAAAATTGATCAGGCCGTTCAAAAGCATTCGGCAAAACTATCCGAAAAGCAAACCGTTTCGGACAAACTTGAAATTGATTTAAATGTTCGCCGAAACAGTTTGTCTTCACTGGAACAGGAAACTCAGAATCTCAGGCAAGCGGAAGCAGCGGTATTCCGAAACCTTCAACCGCAGATAGAGCGGTTCAAAGAAAAAGTACCGGATCCGGGAACAGAGAATGAACTGAATCGGCGACTGGAAGCAAAAAGGGTCGAATTTTTCAACCATCTCAAGACTCAAAACGAACTCGAAGAACAGGCCATTGCATTGAAAAACAGATCCGAGGCATTGCCGCAAGAACTCGACCGGTTGAAAACGGAAGCCGATGATTTAAAAGAACGGATAAAAACCCGCCAAGGGGCTTTAAATGCGCTGAAAAACGAAAGACAGACGACATCCGGAACCGAAGACCCGATTCAAGAAAAGCAGGAAACGGAAAAAAAGATTCAGACAGAGAAAGACGCCGTCGAAACCATCCGGCAGCAAACCCAACAGGTGCAGCATGTTGTTGCGGAAAAACTGCGGTTGAAACAGGTTGCAGAAAAAAATCATCAGGACATTCAAAAAGCGTGTGAAGATCTTGAACAAAATCTTTCCATCCGGGCAGTTGCTTCGGGTTTTACGTCCTTGGCAGATGTCCAAAACAGCCGTTTGCGCCTCGAAGAACGGCAGACCCTCAAGCATCAACAGGAAACCATAGACTTCGAAATCGCCGATTACGCAGCGAATTTAGATGCGATTCAAAAAGACTTTGACGAACACGGGATAACGGAAGGGGCCGTCGAATTTCCAGAAGACTTAAGCCTTCAGGTCCAGGAAGTGGGGAGACGAAAGGATGAATTGAGTGAAGCACTCACCGCCGCTTTGGATCGACTGGAGCATCAGAAAGCGTTGGAAAAAGAATACGCGCTGAAGTTACGGGAAATCGAAGAACAGAAAAAAATATGCGACCGATTACACGAGGAAAAACGGTTCTTTGAATCGGCCGGCGATGCCGATATCAAAAAGCGAACCCAAGAACTCGTGGTCGAACGATTACTCGAACACAGCAACCGGCAACTTGAAGAACTGAGCGGCCGTTATCGTTTGAGACGTTGTGAAGAACACGGGCTGGCGCTGGAAATTGAGGACGTTTTTCATCAAAGCGCACGAAGATCCATCCAAACGCTGTCCGGCGGCGAGACCTTCCTGGTGAGCCTTGCCATGGCGCTGGGGCTTTCGGATATTGCCGGCAACGGCCGGAAAATAGAGTCTCTTTTTGTGGACGAGGGCTTCGGTTATCTGGATGACGAGACCTTATACAAGGTCGTTTCCACCCTTAAAAATTTGAAAAGAAACGGCAAAATGGTGGGCGTTATTTCCCATGTGAAGCGCCTCGAGGATGAAATCCCCACCAAAATACGGATAAACAAGGTTGCCGGTGGGGTGAGTCGTTTAGAAGTGGTGGCATAATTAAACGTATCGGAAATTCTACAACATGTCGAAATCACAAATCTTTTAATGGCGACCTGTTTATGCCATCGGAATGGAATACTGGAATATTGGAATATTGGGCGTAAGAGCGAAAATAACCTATTTAAATTGTAAAAAAACTGCTTCAAACCCATCATTCCATTACTCCATTATTCCAATTAGGGCGAAGCCCCTAAGTTCATATCTCTTCTATTGCTCATTTCGCAATGCCCGCCGGGTAAAGGAAAAATAGATTCCTAGGAATCACACCACCGGGTGCAAAGCACCCGATTTTAGGCAAAAATAATGTATTATGACACAAAATAAGCTTACCAGAAATAATGTTATTCTTTTAATTAGTTTATTGATAGCCGTGCTTTTCTATCCCATGTTGTCGGTTCATCGGGTGATCATTAAGGACATCATTTTTACGGCCATAATTCTTTCAGGTATTTTTTCACTCCATTTTTCAAAAAAAACACGAAACATCCTCATCGCCTCTGGAGCGGTTACGATATTTTTAACCTGGATCGAGATTTTTATTGTCAATGATGGGATAAAATTAGCCGCTTTTTTTTCATTTTTTTGTTTTAACGTGTTTATTACCGTATTCATGATCCGGCATGTGGCCAGACATAAAAATGTCACGGTTACCATTTTAATCAATTCAATCAACGGCTATCTGCTTATCGGCGTATTGGGAGCTGTTCTGCTGGCCATGGCAGAAATACTGCAGGATTTTTTTTTACATTTGGACGGCGGAGCGATTAATTTTGCGGGGAGCACTTCCCAGGGATTTCACGATTATCTCTACTTCAGCTTTGTCACGATGACAACCCTCGGATATGGGGATATCACACCGGTTTCATCTTTTGCCAAATCCGTTACCATTCTCATTGCCGTTATGGGTCAGCTTTATTTGACCATGCTGGTTGCCATGCTGGTCGGGAAGTTTTTAAGTCGAGCTGAACAAGATTGATGGCGTGTTTTATTCTATTCCTTCAATTTCTGACAAACAAAGCATAAAATCATTTGCAAAGGCGTCTTGAATTCCATCCTCTTTCCCAAATTCAGAAACGTCGGTTGCCACATTTCTTTTAACTCCGTATTCGACATCCCAGCCTTTTTTTTTCAGCAACTCGATCAATTTTTCGGCCTGCTCCTTGGTGGCATCGTCGCCGATATTTTGCTCTGCGATAAAGAATTTCATGGCATCATCCTTTTGTAAAAATACGCTGTCATTTATTATGATTTGCAATTCCCTGTGCGCTTTCGGCGGGGAGCTTTATTAATGCCCTTATAGGCGTCAAAATCCTTACACCGTAAAATGGGGTTAAGGGAAAAGACTCGACATATCTACCAGCAATGGGATAAAAGATCAATCATTGATTCTGATGAAACGTCTGTGTCCAGGGCAAACGCATTTGAATCCCAATAGAGAGAGAACGCTCCACGGCGGCGCATATCTCTTTCCAACCGACTGGAACTTGTGCTCGAGCACCCGTAAGCCCGAGCCGCGCCAGAGTTATAAAGAACCATTCGTCAAAAACATATCCGATGGATGTTTTTAAATCATAATTTCATTCGGCTCGGTCTAACGCGTGCTAAAGCCCTTCAAACAGCCCGTCGGTTTCCAAGAGAAACACGCCGTGGCTTCGCTGTACCGAAATCAAATGCATTAACCCTGAGTCTGTGTCCTGTTAAGCTTGATAAAATTCTAAAGACTTGATTGAATGGGGTAAAAAGGAGAAAGAAAATGAAAGAACGGTTTGATATTTTCCCGGTGGGCGTCATAAGAAAACAGAATGAGGATGTCTGGGTTGAAATTTTTGAAACATATGGCGACGCGCTTTTGGGATTGGATGACTTTTCCCACATCACCGTCTGCTACTGGTTTCATGAAAATGATACCCCTGAAAAAAGAAACACCCTGCAGGTTCATCCGAGGAAAGATAAAAACAACCCGCTAAGGGGCGTATTTGCGACCCATTCTCCATTAAGGCCCAATCTGATTGCCATATCCATTTGTAAAATACTGTCCGTAAAGGATACCACCATTTTTATCGAAACCATCGATGCCCTCGACGGTTCTCCGGTCATCGACATCAAATGTTTCATTCCCAGCCGTGCTTTGACATCCGAAATAAAATTGCCGGATTGGGTGTAAAAAGGGAATAGGGTGCTGACAGAGCTTTCAGGACAAATTGAGAGAATTACTTACACCAACGAAGAAAACGGTTTTACCATTGCCAGGGTCAAGGTCCACGGGCGGCAGGATCTAATCACCGTTGTGGGCTATTTGATGTCGCCGGCCCCCGGCGAAACGCTGAACTTGAAAGGTGAATGGGTCCATCATCCCAAGTTTGGCGAGCAGTTTAAGGTGGTGGAATATAAAATAACGGTTCCTGCAACCGTTTTTGGGATTGAAAGATATCTGGGATCCGGTCTTATCAAAGGGCTTGGCCCCAAAATGGCCGGCCGAATTGTCCAAAAATTCGGGGAAAAAACCCTGGATGTCATCGGAAACGACATCGAAAAACTGACCCTGGTCGAAGGTATCGGCGAGAAACGCATCGCCATGATTCAACAGGCATGGGATGAACAGAAAGAGATTCGCAATGTCATGCTGTTTCTGCAGTCCCACGGGGTCAGTTCCGGATATGCCACAAAAATATTTAAGCAGTATGGGAATCGATCCGTTGCCGTGGTCACCGAAAACCCCTACCGCCTGGCAGGGGATATTTTTGGTATCGGATTTGTGATTGCCGACGGTATTGCCGAAAAGCTCGGGGTCCCCAAAGATTCACCCTTACGGATTGAAGCCGGTATCATTTATGTTCTCAACCAGCTTTCGGACGAGGGGCATGTTTTTTACCCGTATGAATCTCTGGTGAGAAAGAGCCGGGAAATTCTCGGCGTTGAAAAGGATGTTGTGGTCGGGGCCCTCGGCAGCCTTGCCATGGATAAAAGGATAATTATTGAAGATATCAATGAAAGCATCGACGAATTTAAAGCGAACAACAAAGGCGTGTATCTGGCCAAGTTCCATTTGTGTGAAACCAGCATCGCCGGCCGATTAAAGACACTGTTAACCGCTCCAAAATCCATCCGTAACCTCACCGTCGAAAACGCACTCCAGTGGGTCCAGGGACAACTCGATATTACTCTGGCGGAAAAACAGGCCCGGGCCATACGATGTGCGGTGGAAAACAAGATTATGGTCATCACCGGCGGACCGGGCACCGGAAAAACCACAATTATCAATGCAGTATTAAAAATTTTTTCCAAACTCGGCGTGAGGACGCTGCTGGCGGCGCCTACGGGCAGAGCCGCAAAACGGATGAGCGAAACCTCGGGTCATGAGGCCAAGACCATCCATCGTCTGCTGGAATATAGTTTTGCTCGAGGGGGGTTTCAAAAAAATGAGGAAAAACCGCTCAACTGTGATCTGCTCATCCTGGACGAAGTCTCCATGATCGATACCATACTGATGCACCATTTGTTAAAAGCGATTCCAACCTTTGCCACAGTGGTTCTCGTGGGCGATGTCAACCAACTGCCATCGGTTGGGGCCGGGAATGTCCTCAATGATATTATCGCCTCCGGGACGGTTCCGGTGGTGGAACTGAACGAAATCTTCCGTCAGGCCAAAGAAAGCCGGATCGTTGTCAATGCCCATAAAATCAATATCGGAATTCTTCCGGCATTTGAAAACCATGAAACGGGCAACGATTTTTATTTCATCGAGCAGGAAGATCCTGAAAAGGTTCTGGAGATAATACTGGAACTGACAAAGACACGCATCCCCAGACGTTTCGACTTGGATCCGGTGGACGACATTCAGGTGTTGACACCCATGCACAAGGGTATCGTAGGATCCGAGAACCTCAATTTGGCCCTCCAAGAAAGCCTTAACCCTTCTCGGGAGACGATCACACGGGGAAATCGAAATTTTAAGGTCAACGATAAAGTCATGCAAACCCGAAACAATTATGACAAAGAGGTGTTCAACGGCGACATTGGCAGGATTGCCGACATACGACAGGATGATTATGAGATTACGGTAAGGTTTGACGGACGGGATGTTATCTACGAATTTTCCAATCTGGATGAATTGGTCCTGGCCTATGCCATCTCCGTCCACAAGTCACAGGGTTCGGAATATCCGGCCGTGGTGATTCCTGTGCTCACCCAGCATTATGTCCTTTTGCAGCGAAACCTGATCTATACGGCTGTTACAAGAGGTCGAAATTTGGTGGTAATGGTCGGCACCCGGAAAGCCTTTGCCATGGGCGTCCATAACGATAAAACCCAAAAACGTTTTACCTACCTAAAACATAGATTGAATTGAAACTTTTCGGTTAACTGCTGATCGGACGTCTTACGCGCCCGAAGGTGGAAGGTTTTAAATTCACATCCAAACACTTTTGCGCAACCGCATCCTATGGCCTGTTGTGCGCGTTAACAGGGGTTGTGAAGCTTGATTTTTTCGGGTTAGCTCTTGCTGGAGGTAATCGTTTGAAAAGAGCTGATCTGCTGTTTAACTTTACGGCTTTTGCATTTCGGACATTGAAACTTTTTCTTTTCATATTCCGAAATTTTCATAATCAGTGTAAAGGGCTTCTTACATTTTTCACAAATGAATTCGTATGTAGGCATAGCACCCTCCTTTTACATATTAAGTCCTTTAACGCTGAAAGTTGTCACAGGTTTTTTAGGGTTATAAATTATTTTTCAAAGGGCGAATATCTTACTTTTATTTTTAATTTATACATTCTTAAGCACTAGATATCAACCCATTTTCTCGATTTGGTTTGCGCTCATTTTTTGGGGTTAAGCGTTTATCAGATTTTTCCTTTTAAATATCGTTGTCTTTTTGGCTCGGGAAATTTTTCAATGGCATACCGCAACATGGTGCGGGGCATTTTCATATAATGTTTTTTCAGAAATGTCTCCTCGGAGACCCTATCCCTTTTCCCGATCTCTCGGAGCATCCACCCCACGGCCTTATGAATCAAGTCCTCCGGGTCCGTCAGCAGGATTTTAGCAATTTTTAGGGTCTCTTGGTATTGATCGTTCTTGATAAAATGAAACGTCGATATGATGGCAATCCGCCGCTCCCACAAAATTTCAGATTTTGCCAGCCTGTAAAGGGATGCTTTGTTTTTGTCCATGAGGAAGGCGCCCACAATATGATGCGCGGACCCGTCGACCAGATCCCAACTGTTTATGAATGGCGTGTTTTCAAGATATAGCTCGTATATTTTCTTTTTTGTGATTTCATCGCCGCCGGCATAGTTGCGAACCAGAATCAGAAGTGCAAGAAGCCTTTCCTCATGGATTGAAGACGCGAGTAACGCCTTGACTTCCGAGATGGTGATATCTTGATACTCTTTGGCCAGTTTCCTGAGGTCGGGAACTCTGACACCGATGAAAATATC
>JAQYVT010000020.1 GCA_030145345.1 Desulfobacterales bacterium | reverse complement strand
AAAGGTCGTCATCGAAATAACCCCGACATCCGGAGGATTTGGCTTACAAGGCGGCGCGTTATATGAGAATACCCTTGGCGGTTATACTGCCCAGTGTCCGGATTGTTATAAAACTCACTCCAAGATCGTTCATTAGACCCTGCCCGTGGTGTTCGATGTTTTTAGTTTTTCTGGAGGGAATCTCCCATTGTGATGAGTTCGGGGAATTTCAACTTTGTTTGCCTTTTGGGAAAGCCGAAATCGACGCATTTGAGCCCGACTTTCCTGAAAGCGTCGTCGAATCGGTGGCCATGTTCCTCAAAGGCGCCTTGCCTTCAAATGAGTCGTTATTAAAAAAATGTGACGATCTTTAAAATTCAGACGTTGGTGGTTCTCCATTCTCGTTCCAGCCGCGCGCCCTGTAATAATCGTTCATCAGCTGTTTCATTTGATCTTCGGTGATAATTTTCCGGGTTTCAGGTAACGCCTCACGGAAAAAACGCCTGGGGATACCATCCTCTTGAAGGGTAAGGCCTTCCCTTAAATTAAACCGTCGGGTATTATCGACAATCGATGCGGCAATGGATCGCATTTCTCCGACATCAAGTTCCATGCCGGTGGTCCCCTTGATGATGGTTGACAGCGTGTCCCACTGGTAGAGATCCCGATAGAACCGGCACAAAATAAATGTATCAAAAAGGGTCAAACGATCCTCCCACTCCGTGAATATCTCTGCCTTTCCGTCGATCCGCTCCGGATCGACAATCCCGCTGAGTTCAGCTTTATAGAAGGTGGCACGAAGGTGGCAGGCGCCCCGGGCGGACGATCCGTAAGCCAGACCCATTCCTTTCAAAACCCGCGGGTCATAACCGGCCGGTTCCAGACCTTTAACATGTATCGCCTGATCCTCCATTTGCCATTCTCTGGCTGTGAACTTAATGCCACGGGCCAATGTGTCGCCAATCCCGCGACGATGGGCAATATCTTCCAAAAGCTGCGCAATCGAATCGACCTGGCCGTAGTCAATCTGATAATCGATTTTTCCTTGCCGGGAGGCCTCGATGGTCAGAGCGGCAAGGTTGCCGCCACTGATGGTATCCATGCCAAGACGATCGCAGATATCGTTTAGGTATGCGATTTCCTCTATGCTGTCGATTTCACAGAGGCCGCCAAAGGCATAGATCGTTTCATACTCCGGTCCCTCTATTTTAAGTCCTTGGTGTCTCCCTTCCTTTATGGTGGATAGCCTGCCGCATGCCATAAAACACTTCAAACAGGCATGGGGTTTTACCTCGCAGCGCTCGTGAAGCGCTCCGGCATTTATTTTTTCAAAATGTTCATATTTCCCCTTTTTCCAGTAACGGGTGGGAAATCCGCCGGCGTTGTTCATAATATCCACCAGCATCGGCGTGCCCATGGTTTTATACGCCTTTACGCCCGGGTCTTCTTTAGCGCCTTGAGCCAGGGATTTCGCAAAATCTTTCAACAGATCGACGTCGGCAAACGCTTTTTTCCGGTTTCCCCAAAAGGCAATGGCCTTGACGTTTTTTGAACCGGCCACCGCACCGGTTCCGGTCCGCCCGGCACTGCGCCAGTAATCGTTCTCCAAGACCGCAAAGCTGACCTTATTTTCACCGGCCGGTCCGATGCAGACCACGCCGCACTTTTTCGTTTCAGGGCGATGTTGCTTGATCCATTCTTTAACACGGTCTTCGGTTTTAAAGGTATCCCGGCCCCAAAGATCTTCCGCAGAATGAAAATGAACCGCCGCTTCACAGATTTCGAGCCAAACCGGTCTCTTGGCAGCACCGGTTATGACCATGGCATCGAACCCCGTACCACTCATATGTTCGGCCACCGTACCGCCTGAATAAGATTCCGAGAAATAACCGGTCTGGGGGGATTTGGTATAAACGCCATGACGGCATGAGCCCCATACCGGACTTCCCGTAACCGGTCCTGAAGCGAAAATAAGAAGATTCTCAGGACCCAGGGGATCGACCCGCGGCGGATTAAGGTCGAGCAAAAGATGCGTCGCAAGCCCTTTCCCGCCCAGACAGGTTTTCAGGATTTGGTCGTCAACCGTTTCAATCCTAAAGGTTTCCTCGTTCAAATCTATTTTTAAAATTTTTCCATAAAATCCATACATTTTTTCACCCCTCGGTTAACAAGTATTTATACACGGATGAATTTACGGGGTCTGTTTAGGCGAAAGTTTATGTGGTTTACATTTTGTTGCCGGTGAACAGTTCGACATCATACTAAAACAGATTATAACCCGAGATAGGCGGTCTTGATGTGGGGATCGTTCAGCAGATCTTTGGCCGGACCTTCCATGGCAATGCGGCCATGCTCCAACACATACCCACGGTCACTCAACCTGAGTGAATGTATAACATCCTGCTCTACCAAAAGCACGGTAGTACCCTGGTCTGCAATCTTGCGTACTGTTTGGAAAATGTCTTTTATTAGGATCGGAGCAAGACCCAACGAAGGTTCATCGAGCATCAACAACTTTGGCTTGGCCATGAGGCCTCGACCAATGGCCACCATCTGCTGTTCACCCCCTGATAGGGTCATTGCCAACTGGGATTCTCTTTCTTGCAGCCGTGGAAGCAGGGTATAGACGTCTTCAATGGTGGTATTCGCGTACTGATCGGCACGGCTGTTGTACGCCCCTACGATGAGGTTGTCTTTCACAGACATCAAGGTAAAAAGCCGCCGCCCCTCCGGTACCTGTACGATCCCACATTCCACAATTTTTTCCGGAGGCGCGGTTTGGATTGCAGTGTCTTCGAAAAAAATTTCCCCTTTGGCCGGATGCATTAACCCGGAAATCGTTTTCAACAATGTCGACTTGCCTGCGCCGTTACCGCCAATAATACTGACCACTTCTCCTTCCGCTATTTCCAGAGAAAGGTCGAAAATAACCTGTACGTCTCCATAATAAACATCGATATTTTTAACCTCAAGAAACGACATATTCATCTCCCAGGTATGCTTTGATCACGTTTTCATCAGAAGCGACCTCCTGGGGAGAACCCTCGGCAATTTTCTTGCCAAAATGGATCACCACGATCCGGTCGGAAAGAGCCATGATTGCACGCATAATGTGTTCAATGACAAAAATAGTAATGCCCTGATGGCGCAGGTTTTGAATAATCTGTACCATCTCATCCACCTCGGCAGGCCTTAAACCCGCCATCACTTCATCGAACAGCAGCAGTTTAGGTTCAGTGGCCAGGGCACGGGCAATCTCCAGGCGCTTGCGTTCGGCAATGGTCAGATTGCCGGCCCTCTCGTCCTTTTTATCTTCAAACTGAAGCAGTCTCAAAACGTTTAGTGCCTTTTCCTTGGCAACGGAAGTTTTATCCGTGGTGACAAAGCTTCCAACCATAACATTGTAAAGCACACTTTTGGAGGAGAAGGGCTTCACAATCTGGAAGGTTCGGGCCAAGCCCTTTTTGCAAAGATTCCAGGGCTTGCTCCGGTTAATTTTTTCACCGGCAAAATAGATGTCACCCCCGGTCGGCGGATATACACCGGCAATACAATTAAATGCCGTGGATTTGCCGGCGCCATTGGGGCCTATCAGACCCAGAATCTGCCCTTCTTCAATGCTGAGGCTCAATGTATCAACGGCCCGAAGACCGCCAAAATCCTTTACTAGATTTTTTATTTCAAGAATATTCATGCGTTATCTCTTTCTGCTCAGTCCCCCCGAAGATTTTATCCAGTAGCCTGTTGTAGGCTCTGGTCAGGGGTTCTTGGAGACCGCGAGGCTGAAAAATCATGACAAGTATCAGGACCGTGCCGAATATAATCAGGTGGAGTCCCGGCAGTGTTGAACCGAAGTAAATCCGTGAAAAATCGCTGACCGGCCGGAGAAGCAGCGCTCCCAGCACCGGCCCGGCAATGGATCCTCTTCCGCCGATAAGCGCAATGAAAGCGATTTCAAAAGAAAAATCCAGAGAAATTACGCTCTTTGGATGTATATAAAGAGTAAATTGAGCATAAAAGGTCCCGGCCAAGGCGGTAAAAAAGGAACTCATTGCCATGGCAATCAGTTTGGCTCGGGCAACGTTAACCCCCAGTGCCATGGCGGCTTCGGGTTCTTCACCGCCGGCGTTCAAGTAGTAACCCAGTTTTGAGCGTGAAATAAAATAGGTTATTGCAAGGATCCCCAGAAGCATTACCAGTATAATATAGTAATAAGGCTCCTTGCCGGCAAACATATAGTTGCCAAATCCAATATTGGTGGGTGGGATCTGCAACCCTCTCGGTCCATTAATTTTTAATGGTCCGAGGTTATCGACGTTTTCCACCATGACTCGAATCCCCTCACCAAAAGCAATGGTCGCCAGGGCAAAATAGGCCCCTCGCATTTTAAATGTGGGGAAGCCGATTAGAATACCTACGATGGCAGCCAGAATGCCGCCCACTATCATGCCGATCCATGGACTGATTCCGTACTGAAGCGACAAAATTGTCGATGCATAAGCACCGATGCCGATAAAAGCGGAGTGCCCCAACGGGAGCACGCCGGCAAAACCGCCCACCAGATTCCAGCTCGAAGTCAGATAGGCATACAAATAAAGTAGAATTAATATATGGAGATACGTAGGACTGCGGAGCACCAGTGGCAGACCAAAGGCGACAACTCCCACCAGGATCAAGGCAAATCTGTTTATATTTTGACGCGTCATGATATTACCTGAATAAATTATACACTACCAGTCGTATTTAACTCCGAACAGCCCCGAAGGCTTGACGAAAAGGACCACCAGAAACAGGCCGTAAACAATGGCTTCCGTCCATGTGGCTGTCATAAACTGGGGAGCAATGGATTCGATCAGACCGATGATAATCCCGCCCAAGATCGCTCCGCCGATACTTCCCAACCCCCCCAGAACCACAATGATGAATCCTTTAATGTCGAAAAGCACCCCGACAGAGGGGAAAATATTATAAAACGGTACAAGGGTCACCGCCGCAATTCCGGCGGTGGCCGTTCCGATCCCGAAAGCGACGTTATATACCTTGAACTGATTGATGCCCATCAGGCTGGCGGCTTCGCGATCGAGGCTGGTGGCCCGTATGGCCCGACCCATGCGGGTCTTTTGCAGGAACCAGTAGACCGCCGCTGCTGTGACAACCGCCGTTACAAATCCCCATAGCTTGGGAACGGATATAAACATCTCCCCAATTTCCAGCATTTTTCCTTTCAGGGGATTGTCCTGAATATTGCGGTACGTCGGGCCGAATATGAGCAGGGTAAGGTTGTCCAGAATATACCAGACACCAGTGGTTACGATAATCACCGTAATCGGCTCACGAACATCCTTTTCAGCTTTGAAAATGGGTTTGATGACGATGTCCTGGAGATAATATCCGAAGAGATACATTACAGGAGCGACGATAATCAGCGCAACATATGGATGCACCCCGGTCAGTATGATGGCCCAGTATGCTGCATACATACCGACCATCAGAAGCGACCCGTGAGCAAAGTTAATGACCTTCAGGACACCGAAAATCAGGGTCAGCCCTAAGGCCGTGAGGCCGTAAATCGACCCCATGAGAACACCGTTGATCGCATCTTCCAGAATATAGATCATCTCATAAACTCACTAAGAAAAAAGGAACGATTATGGGGGAGCGTCGTCTTGTGAGCGACGCTCCCGGTTTAAAAGACGCGTTGTCGGTTACTTTTTCGGCATGGGAAATATAGGCTTATAACCGCCGCGACGGGCACTTTTTGGCCATACGGTGATTCGTTCCAAACCCTTGCCCAGATCGTTGATCTGAACCATCACCAATGCAGCGTGCTTGTTCTGGCCGGTCTCGTCGAATTCAACCGCATCGTAGCCGACGATCATGCCAGGCCCCCCCGTCAAATTTGTGGTCGCCAGTGCCTGGCGAATTTTAGCCGGATCCAAGGACCCCGCCCGCTCCAAAGCGTCTTTGAGGACATACATGGCCAGGTAAGCATCGACAGCTTCGCCGGTAAGGTTGGATCCATACTTGGCATTATACTTGGCATTGGCCTCCTTGGCACCGGGTTTGTTGACGTCGGTCTCCCATTCAACGATATCAAAGAGATACTGTCCGTTCTTCCCTGCTGCCTTCAAAAAAGACGGGTCAGCATGTCCACCCCCGCTGGCGATGATCGCTTTTAATTTAACTTTATACTCGGCCAGGGTATTGGTCAGCAAAATTGCGTCCGCCGCATTGGAGACCAGCATCAACACATCGGGGCGGGCGCGTTTAATCTTTTGAACTACCGGACTCAGGTCTGTGGATGTAGACGGATAGGGTTCATCCAGAACGACTTTGTAACCCCCTTTTTCAGCCAGCGCCTTCCATTGTCCGGCAAAACCTTTACCCCAGTCACCGTTTTCATATACAAAGGCCAGTTTTTCCACCTTGGTATTAAATTCTTTTTCCATGTCTTTGAGAAAGGCAAACTGGTCACGCGTCCACCAACTGTCTTTGGCGGCAATTCTGAATACATTCTTGAAACCCTGTTCGGTGATTTTGTCGGCGACAGACACCGGAACGATGAACGGAATTCCGTAACGCTCGGCCACTGCAGACGTCGGATAACTCACTGCGGAGTTCCAGCAGCCGGTTAACACATTGACCTTTTCAGTATTAATAAAACGTTCGGCCTCGGCAACACCCTTTTCCGGTTTGGATTCAGAGTCGGCGTAAACCATTTCCAGCTTGGCCCCTCCTAAAGACTTAATGCCACCGGCAGCATTGATCTCTTCGACCGCCATTTCACGGGCGTTTTTACCCTGCTGGCCCACCGATGCCGAAGGTCCGGACAGCGGTATGATATTGCCCACTTTAACCACATTGTCCGTCGCCCATACTGAAGGTGATTGCGGTAGGACGGCAAGAAAAGTGATGATTGCAAAAATGGCGATCAGCTTTCCCCAGAATTTAAAGTTGGTTTTCATTTTTTACTTCCTCCTTTGGTTTTGAAAGTTAAGGTTTTTTCAATTTCAAACATTCAAACCTCAATGCGACTGCCAAAGGAATAAAAGGTAATATCCTTTGGCATTCCCATATTAAGAAATTCTTCCAAAATCTTATCTGTCCGGCCAGGATCGACTTTTACCACCAGTATGGCCACGCCTTTGGTCTTGTCGTGATGAATCGTCCATTCAAAAATTCCCAGTTTCAAACGTGAGATGACATCAAAAACTTCTTGAAACTCATTTTCATCGCTCGATCCGCTGGACTTTTCAAAAATCACGTAACTGTAGGCAGGATCGAGCGTCCGTTTGATCTTCTCGAACACAGGTGAATTGAGTTTGCGCCGTACGTTCATATCATTTCGAAAGGGACCTGAGCCCTTCTTCTATTATGGTCAGACCTTTATCCAGCAGTTCGTCTGTTATGACCAGGGGCATCAAGGTTCGAATAACGTTTCCATAGTTGCCGCAGGACAGTATAATCAGTCCGTTGTCATAACAAAATTTTACCAGCGCCTTGGCCGCATCGGTGGCGGGCGCTTTGGTCTCCCGGTCTTTAACCAGTTCCAAAGCCAGCATGGGACCCATTCCACGAACGTCCCCAACGAGCTCATATTCCTTTTGAAAGGCATCAAAACGGGTCCTTAACTTCTTCCCCAGAACTTCAGCAGTTTGAACCAGATTTTCCTCTTCAAAGATTTCCATTACGGCAAGACCCGCACGGCAGGCAACCGGATTCCCGCCATAGGTGCCACCCAAGCCAAACGGGTGCACCGCCGCCATTATTTCTTTTCTCCCCACCACCGCACTCAGGGGCATCCCTGCGGCGAGGCTTTTGGCAACGGTCATCAGATCCGGCGCCTCGTTCCAATGCTCCATGGCGAACATCCTGCCGGTACGCCCCATACCGGTTTGAATTTCGTCACTGATAAACAGAATCCCGTTGTCACGGCATATTTTGATCAGTTTGGGGAAATATTCCGGCGGTGGCGTTATAAAACCGCCTTCACCTGTAATGGGCTCTGCAATAACCGCGGCAACTTTTTCTGCGGCCACATGGCTGATGAAGAATTCTTTCAGATGATCCGCACAGGCGATATCGCAGCCCGGATACTCGAGACCGAAGGGACAGCGATAACAGTAAGCAAACGGCATCCGATAGACTTCCGGCGCAAAAGGACCGAAGCCGAACTTGTAAGGCTTGACCTTGCTGGTAAGGCTCATGGTCAAGAGGGTGCGCCCGTGATAACCGTTTTCAAAAGCGATGACCGCGGGTCTTTGGGTATAGTACCGGGCAATTTTGACTGCATTTTCAACGGCCTCGGCCCCGCTGTTTATGAAAAGAGCTGTTTTCGGAAAATCACCCGGGGTTGCAGCACACAGCTTCTCGGCCAGAGCCACAACCGGCTCATAGGGGAGTACCATGAAGCACGTGTGCGTGAACTTCTCTGCCTGATCTTTGATGGCCGCGACCACTTTGGGATGGGAATGCCCGACATTCATCACGCCGATTCCGCTGGTGAAGTCGATGAACTCCCGGCCCTCCACATCCCGGACCAGTGCGCCTTTGGCTGATGCCACATAAGTGGAAGTCAGGCTTCCATGCCCGGGGGGTATGTATTTGTCTCGCAATTCTTTAAGTGTATTATTTGTTGCGTGGTTCATCGGAAACTCCTTGCGTAGAGGTGAAGTGGGTTACGTCGAAATACGATTTCATCATCAATTCAGCAACAATCGTGCCAAAATTCGTTTTAGTGGATACAATAGATGTTATTACAGAGGGTTATGAATTTTGTTGGAAAGCATGGATTTGAGCGGATTGATTCATATATGAATCAAAAAAAACGAAAAAAAAGCCCCAAAAGCAGGGCTTAAGGTGCGATTCAATAATGCATCGACAAGAAAGACACTATATTTTAATTTTTATCAATAGGTTAAAAAGCATTGCGATTCACTATTGCATCTATTCCCGATAAAGTCGATGCTTTTTCAGTTTACGTACAACGGTCGGCTGACTGATCTTTAAGTAACGCGCCATTTCTCGGGTCGACCTGCAGCATGTCATGGCATTTTGTAAAATTTCCTTCTCTAAATCAAAGATCCGGTGGGTCAGCCCCCTTCCCTGATGGGGTTGAACAGATGAGGCAATGTATTGGCCGGCATCGGCCGACAGGCTTTGATGGATTATCTCATCAACGGATTCGCGTTCACTCATGACCACCGCCTTTTTAAGGATGTTTTTCAATTCACGCACATTGCCGGGAAAGGGGAACGCCTGCAGCATTTTCAAGGCATCCGGAGAAATTCGGCGGTTTAATCCATATTCTTTCCCGTATTTTTTCATGTAGAAGTGGACAAGCTCGAAAATATCATCCGGCCTTTCCCGAAGTGGCGGAATCCTTATGGTAAAGGTATTTAGCCGGTAGAACAGATCCTGTCGAAACCGTTTCTGTTGTACCCGAGTCTCCAGATCTCGATTCGTTGCGGCAATAATCGTACAGTCGATTTTTTTGGGTTTGAGTCCTCCCAGGCGCATGACCTCATGATCATCCAGGTATTTCAGCAGTTTTGCCTGGAGGGAATGTGGCAGGTCACCGATCTCATCCAAAAACAGCGTTCCGTCTTGGGCCAGTTCGAAAAGACCGGCTTTACCCTCTTGCCGGGCCCCGGTAAAAGCACCTTTCTCGTAACCAAAGAGTTCGGCTTCCAGAAGATTTTCCGGCAAGGCCGCACAGTTGATCTGAATAAAGGGCTTCTTGCCGCGGTTGCTGTTTTTATGAATGAATTTGGCCAAAAGCCCCTTGCCGGTTCCGGATTCTCCAAGAATCAAAATATCCGAAGCTCCTATGTGGGCAAGTTTGAGGGTAAGGTGAAGTACCTGTCGCATATTCTCATCATCCGCGATGATCTCCTGATCTTTCAATTCCAATACGCTAAGTTCGGCCAATTCGTCCTTGATTTTTTCCGTGACCATACGGGACTGTTCCAGCTGATCCTGGATGGCATTCAATTGAGTCATATCCCGTTCATTGACCACCACTAAAAAAACATCCCCCTTTTCATCAAAAACAGGTGTACCGGTGGCCAATATAATTTTATGGGTCCGTTTCATATGCTGGAGCACACTGACCTGGCGTTTGGTTTCCAAGACCTCCAGGGTGACCGAACGATCAAAGAGACCGCCGTTTACAAGATCGGATATGTTCTTGCCGATGATCTGCTGCGCCTGAATTCCATTGAGTTTCTCCGAGGCCTCATTGATATCGATAACTTTGCCTTTACCATTGCAGACCCAAATTCCGTCGGAAGACGCCTTAAAAATGGTTTCTAACTGACGATTCAGACACCGGTAAGATTCCAGTTTTTTAGCCGCACTTTCAAATTGCTTCAATTCCTGAAAATTGCACACCGCACCCTTGATTTGCTTACGTGAACGAATCAAGGTAATATTGAGCACCAGATCGACTTTCTTTCCGATGATGTGATGGCCCAACCTAGACTTGCCGGTTCTCAGACACGCCATAACCTGGGGACCGGTTAACGGCAGAAGCTTTGAAATATAAGTTCCGGCGTGCTTTTTTGCGCGTAGGTCGAGAATTTTTTCAGCACGCTGATTGATATAGACGATTTTACCGGATGCATCGGTGATGACGACACCGTTGCTGGTTGCGTGAAAAATCTGCTCGTATGTAATGTTTTTGTCCATGGTAAAAATCGGATGCTTTATTCGTACGTGTTCAGGGGGTGCGCTTCCCCGTGTAACGATATTGGCGGAGTGGCTCCGTTATTTCAACGACTTAGCAGTGGGGGAGACCGCGGCTCCCGCATGCTTTTTGCGGGAGAACGCGGAGGGGGCAGGAATGCCCCCGCTGCTAAGTCATTGAAAAGACCAGACACGTAGACACCGAAGTGAAGCGGGGGAGCGCACCCCCTGAACACGTACCTTTATTCTACGCAATCTTGCGTATCCACGATACTATAATATTTTCTCAAACACGGGTCAAGGACGGGCTTGACCCTTTGCTGGATATATGAGTATAAATCATTCGAGGTGAATCAACAGATGCAAAAACAGAAAAACTCACGCGGGTGTTTTCTCTGCGGACTCGAGAATGATGTTTCATTAAAGATGAGATGGTACGAAGATCACCAGGTCCAGGAAATACGTTCGACGGTGACGGTCCCTGATCATTTCAACGGTTATCCGGGCGTTGTGCACGGGGGAATCGTTTCGGCAATATTGGACGAGACATCCGGCCGTGCGGTCATGTTGAAATCAGGCAAAGATGCTTTGATGGTTGCCCTCAAACTGGAAGTCACGTTTCGCCGTCCCACCCCAACCAACACCCCATTAACGGCGGTCGGCTGGGTGATTAAACAGAGTTCAAGCCGGGCACAGGTTGCCGGAGAGATCCGTCTTCCAGACGGAACGATAACCGCCGAATGCAAAGCCATCGTCGTTCGCCCTCCCCAGGAAATTCTTGACAAATGGGAAGCTGAGAAACCGTACTGGAAAGTATACGACGACGAGAAGCCGTTTCAAACCTCCCCGCAGTTGGATTGAGCCTGAACAGAACGTTTCATTCAGGCACCCAGCAGGGGGTAAGGCTTGGGTGATGATCGAAAAGTTTTCTTTTGGAAATATCGTTGTAAATGGAATCACCTACAACGATGATATTAAAATCATTCAAGGCAAAGTGGTTTCCACCTGGTGGAGGAATCGTGGTCATAAGGTGGAACTTAATGATATCAAAGATATTATTGAGGCCAAACCCGGTGTTTTGGTGCTGGGTAAAGGCCAGCCCGGTATGATGAAATCGACCCGATCGTTAAGGGAATTCCTTCAAGAAAATGATGTTGAATTGATCGAGGAGAAGACATCCAAAGCGGTAAAGACCTTCAACCGGCTCTTTAAAGAAGGTAAAAATGTTTGTGCAGGATTCCATTTGTCCTGCTAAGGCACGTTAATTAAGGAGGTTTTAAATGCAGATTCTGGTTCTCTATTTTTCAAAAGGCGGTAATACAAAAAAACTGGCGGAGGCTATTGTAAACGGCGTTGAGAGTGTCCAGGGCTTTAGGGGTGTTTTGAAACATACCGATGACGTAACCCAGGAGGATTTTGTTGCCTCGGACGGCGTCATCGCCGGATCTCCCGTCTATTTCGGAATAATGGCTGCCCAGCTCAAAAGGATATTCGACGAATTTGTGGGTGTACGCAAAAAAATGGAAGGCAAGATTGGGGCCGCCTTTGCAACTTCCGCAGACCCTTCGGGCGGTAAGGAGACCACCATGATGTCCATTATCCAGGCGATGTTGATTTACGGCATGGTTATTGTCGGTGATCCCATGTCAGCCACCGGACATTTTGGGACGTCCTGCGTGGGATCACCGGACAGCGGCACCCTGGAAAACGGGATGAAACTGGGCCGAAGAGTTGCAGAATTGGCTAAAATTTTAAGTGGTTAACTGGATCTTTGCTTAAAAACACATTTCTCCATATCCCCGGCATCGGGATCAACACAGAAAAGCGATTGTGGGCGTCCGGAATTCAAAGCTGGGATGACGTTACAGATGACCGAACAGCAGGTCTATCCCCAAAAAAACGGAATGCGGTGGTCGAGCACCTCCGGGAATCAAACAAACAGTATGATGCCATTAACCCGAACTACTTTTTCGAGTTAAGCCCCTCCAGCCACCACTGGCGGTTTTTCCCTGAATTCAGAGACGCCACCGTTTATCTGGATATCGAGACAACGGGACTAAGCCGGTATTACGAAACCATCACCACCATCGCGCTTTATGATGGAGAATCGATTTTCTATTATGTCAAAGACCGCAATCTCCATGACTTCCCGGAGGATATACGGAAATACAAGGTCATTGTAACTTACAACGGCAAGAGTTTCGATCTCCCTTTTATCGAAAGATATTTCGGGATTAAGCTGAGTCAAGCACATATCGATTTAAGATATGTGCTCTCAAGCTTGGGGTATAAGGGGGGCCTGAAAGGCTGCGAAACCCGGTTGGGATTCCATCGGGGAGATTTAACCGGTATTGACGGATATTTTGCCGTCCTGCTTTGGGATGATTACCGAAAATACACCAACGAAAAGGCTCTTCAGACGCTGCTGGCGTATAATATTCAAGATGTTCTGACCCTGGAAATTCTGATGGTTATTGCTTACAATCTGAAAATCGAGGACACGCCTTTTTATCTAAATAGGTTGCCAGAGCCGGTGTTGCCGGAAACGCCCTTCGATGTGGATATAAACACTGTGGAGCGGATCAGGTCCGAACAAAATTATTTTGTCCTCCTCTAACCAAAATCCCCAATTTTTTCCAACTTGACACCATCTTTGGATTTATTTATATTTTCTAATTTGCCTAAAATTCTAAAGTCTAATTTTTTGTTTAGGACCCTTATCGATGACGTTTAAAAACACACAGCAATTTATCAAAAACCTCGAATCCGAAGGCGAACTAAAAAGGATTTCCGCAGAAGTCGATCCAGTATTGGAAATAACGGAAATCGCAGACCGGATGAGTAAAACCAACGGTCCCGCCTTGCTTTTTGAAAACATCAAAGGCGCCTCATTTCCGCTGTTGATCAATGCCTTCGGCAGCTTTCGGCGGATGGAAATGGCGTTGGGGTGCGAGTCCTTCGATGATATCGGCCGTCGCATTGAATCACTCATCAAAATAAAGCCGCCAGGCAGTTTCACGCAAAAAATACGGATGTTTTTCGACTTGAAAGAGCTGGCCGGCATTACCCCCAAAAAGGTGAAACATGCACCGTGTCAGCAGCAGGTTTACGGTCCGGACGGGCCATTGCTGGATATGCTCCCCATTCTCACCTGCTGGCCACACGACGGCGGTCCGTTTATCACCCTTCCGGTTGTCATTACAAAGGACCTTGAAAGCAGTACTCAGAATGCCGGCATGTATCGCATGCATAAATATGATAATGCCACGACCGGTATGCACTGGCAGTACAATAAAGACGGCAGCCGCCATTTTGATAAATACAAATCCCGGAAAGAGCGCATGGAAGTGGCGGTGGCCCTTGGTGGCCCCCCCTTGGTGACCTATGCGGCAACCGCACCCCTGCCGCCGGATATCGATGAATTCTTACTTGCAGGTTTTATCGGGTCACACCCCATTGAAATCACTCGAGCAAAAACGGTGGACATCTTTGTCCCCGCCGAATCCGACTTTATCATTGAAGGGTACGTAGATCCCAATGAGGATCGGGTTGAAGGTCCGTTCGGAGATCATACCGGATTCTACTCGCCTGCCGATCTGTATCCGGTATTTCATGTAACCTGTATAACCTGCAGGAATGACGCTGTTTATCCTTCGACGGTTGTGGGGAAGCCGCCCATGGAAGACTGTTATATGGCAAAGGCAACGGAAAGAATCTTTCTGCCGGTGTTAAAGATGCTCGTTCCGGAAATAGTCGATATGGAGCTCCCCATGGAAGGCGTGTTTCATAACTGCGCCCTGATATCCATCGACAAGAAGTTTCCCGGCCAAGCAAAAAAAGTCATCCATGCCCTCTGGGGCCTCGGACAGATGGCCTCCACGAAATATATTGCCGTATTCGATAAAGATATGGATCTTCGGGATTCGACTACACTGGTCTGGAAGCTCCTTAATAACGTGGATCCCAAAAGAGATCTGCTGATATCGGAAGGGCCCCTGGATGCTCTGGACCATTCTGCGGCCTACCCGAATTTTGGCGGAAAAATGGGGATAGATGCCACAAGAAAAACCCGGGAAGAAGGTATGGGTCGGGAATGGCCTGAAGAAATCAAAATGTCTGAAGAAATCATCGAAAAAGTCAGCGCCCGGTGGAAGGAATATGGATTTTAAGAAATTCTCCGAGCTCATTATGATCGAGCAGACCTTTTTTGCCTTTCCCTTTGCATTGTTGGGTGTGCTGTTTGCCGGTGGCGGAACGTTTAAAATCTGGTTCTGGGTCATCGTCGCTCTGGCGGCAGCCAGAACTGCCGGCATGTCATTCAACCGAGTCATCGATGCAAAAATCGATGCGAAAAATCCCCGCACCCGTGACCGGCTGGTTCCAAAAGGGGTGGTTGGGTCTTCGGTGGTATGGATGACGGCGGTAATATCCTCGCTGGTGCTTGTGGGTGCTTCATTCATGCTCAACAGTCTCTGTTTTTATCTGTCTTTTCCAGCGGTTTTAATGCTGTTCACCTATTCCTATCTTAAACGCTTCAGCGCTTCGTCCCATTTTTATCTCGGCCTGGTTGAAGCCGCCGCCCCCATCGGCGGATATATTGCCGTCACCGGAGAATTTGGACGTGTTCCTTTGGTTTTGGGGGTGGTTATTTTGACCTGGATAGCCGGGCTCGACATCGTATACGCCATACAGGACATCAATTTTGATGTTAAAGAAGATCTTCACTCCATACCGGTTCGCCTGGGAAAGAAAAAGGCCCTTGTCATCTCCGCAGCCTGCTATATTTGCTCCATAAGCGCGATGATATATGCGGGTTTTCTGACTCAAAAGAGTGTTCCCTACTGGACTTCGGTTTTATTGATCGGAATAATATTTTCATACCAACAGAGACTTGCCAGGCGTAAAAACATCGCTTTGGCTGTAAAGAATTTTTTCAAAGTCAACATGTACATATCCCCGATACTCTTTTTCGGAACCCTTACGGATGTTTTGCTCGGACAAATTTTATAAACGTCGAACAGAGAATTAACATAAGGCTGAACACAATGATCGTTGTCGGAATTTCAGGCGCCAGCGGACCCATCATGGGCATTCGTTTGATTGAAGAACTCCTCAATTCAAACGAGCGGGTGGCAGCAATTGTTTCACAGGCTGCCGGACAGATTATTGAATACGAAATGCTCGATGAAAAGGAATCCTTTACATCCTTGAAAGAACTGATTTTAAAACGAGGCGTTACGGACAACCATAATCTTTTAAGCGAATTTGAAAACCATGATTTCTTTACCCCGGTTGCCAGTGGATCTGCAAAATTTGAAGCGATGGTTGTCATGCCCTGCTCCATGAAAACACTGTCCGCCATTGTCCATGGATATGCCGATTCACTGATTACCAGAGCCTGTGACGTGGCATTAAAAGAAAACCGCAGATGCATCATCGTGCCCAGAGAAACACCGCTGAGTGTTGTTCATACCGAAAATTTGCACAAGGCCGCGCTGGCAGGAATTGAGATCGTGCCGCCGGTTCCCGGGTTTTACACCCGGCCGGAATCCCTGGATGACGTGATCAACTTTGTTGTGGGAAAGGTGCTGAACCTCTTGGGCAGACAGCACGACCTGTTTGAAAGCTGGGGGAAAAGGAACATATAACGTGGAATTCCTGGATACACTACAGAATAAAACACTCCGCAGCATTGCCGAAAAAGTTTGCAACAACGTTCCCGTCAGCAAAGAAGATGCCCTCTACATGCTCACAACCGACGACATCCTCGACCTTGGCGCCATTGCGAATCATATCCGGACACGATTGCACGGAGACATTGCATACTATGGTGTAAACATGAATCTCAATTACACCAATATATGTGAGCTGCGATGCCCGTTATGCGCCTATTCCTGTGATGAAAACGACGAAAACGCGTTTCTGCTGTCTCTAGACGAAATTGACCGGAGGATACGAAAGGCTGTTTTAATGGGAATTGATGAAGTTCATATCGTGGGCGGGCTCCATCCCGATCTGGGTATCGATTATTTCGAGCAGATGTTAAGACGCATAAAAAAGATAAAACCGGATATTCACATTGTCGGTTTTACGGCGGTTGAGTACGATTATTTTGCGAAAAAAAACAAAATTCCCCTTGAAGACGTGTTCAAACGGCTGATGGATGCCGGTGTCGAAGCTCTCCCCGGGGGCGGTGCTGAAATTTTTTCGCCCCGGGTCCGCGATATCATCGCACCGAAGAAAATATCAGGGTCAAAATGGCTGTCCGTCATGCGGACAGCGCACAAAATGGGCCTTAAGACCAATGCCACCCTGCTGTATAACCATCTCGAGACCCCGGTCGATATTGTGGATCACCTTTTACAGATTCGCGATCTCCAGGATGAGACCGGAGGATTCAAAACCTTTGTGCCCTTACAGTTTCACGGAGAAAACACAAAAATAGATGCACGTCGAGAAACCACCGGCTACGATGACATCCGGCTCTATGCTGCGAGCCGGATTTTTCTTCACAATGTCCCCCATCTAAAGGCATTGTGGATGTATCTGGGTGATAAAATGGCTCAAGTACTTCTCCGGTTCGGCGTTGATGATATCGGCGCAACGTATCACAATGAAAAAGTGGTTCATGCTGCCGGTGCACAGACACCCGATTTTGGATCCGAGCCGTTTTTAAGAAGACTTATTCATGAAGCCCAACTCATACCGGAACGAACAACCGCCAGTTACCCCAATGTATCGGCCCACCTGAAAGAGGACGTTGTATGAGGCTCGGGTATATCGACTATCTTAACTGCTATCCCTTTTATTACCAGATGTTTGAAAAAAAACCTGTCCCAGGGATCGATATCTATCCGGGGTATCCGTGCATGCTCAATAAAATGATGGCGGACCGGAAACTCGATATGAGCCCCATTTCCTCTGCAACCTGTGCGGAAATTGCGGATGATGTGGCCCTCCTTCCCCAATTCTGCTTGAGTTCGGTGGGATATGTGGGATCGGTGATTCTTGCGAGCAAAATTCCCATCGAAGAATTGAATCACAAAAAAGTGGGCATTACCAGCGCATCTCATACGTCAGCGGTGCTGTTGAAAGTTCTTCTTAAAAATTATTACCATGCAGAGCCGGTTTACATCTCCACCCATCCGAGGCCGGTGCTTAAAGATATGGACGCCGCTCTGGTTATCGGCAACGATGCCATGGCAATATCCTCTGAACCGGTATCCTATATGTATGATCTCGGCGACCTGTGGCTTCGCAAGACCGGCTTCCCTGTGGTATTTGCCGTGTTTGCGGTCAGAGAAAGCATCGTTGAAAAATACGCGTCGGAAATCAGAGCGGTGGTGTCTTCATATCACAGCTCTTTGCGCCACCTCGAAGCGGATAAAGCGCAGGTCGTTTCAAAGGCAAGCGCAAAATATCCGGATATTATCTACGACATAAACAGCTACTTTGATCTGTTGCAGTTTAAGTTCGACGCGGATTTGAAAGATGCCTTAATGTTTTACTATTCAATGGCAGGAGACATGGGTCTGATAAAAAAGGTGACAGAATTAAAGCAGTTGTCTTTTGAATAGAAATGGGTAACATGATTCAAAAAAGCGATCTTTATCATAAGATATACGGGGGCAGCAGAATCACCGCCAAAGAAGCTCTGGATCTATTTTCCTGGGACATCATCGATCTGGGAAGAGCCGGAGATATGAGAAGAAAATTGGCATTCCCCAAAGAAGCGGTGGGATTCATCGTCGATCGGATTGTAAACTTCACCAATATTTGTGAGGCGGCCTGTGCTTTCTGCGCATTTCATTCCCGGGCAAATCTCATTGAATCTTATGAACTGACCATGGATGAAATTTGCCGGAAGGTTGAGGAGCTGGTTGCTGCCGGAGGAACCCAGGTGATGCTTCAGGGCGGACTTCACCCCGATTACACACTGGATACCTACATCCATATGGTGACGTCCGTGAAAAATCGTTTCCCGGAAATCTACCTTCACTCCTTTTCTCCTGCGGAAATTGTACATATTTCACGCAAAAACTCGCTGACGACCGATGATGTCGTAAAAGCATTAAAAGCGGCCGGCCTCGATTCCGTACCGGGGGCATCAGATCTTTTGGTTGACAGAATCCGCGCCAAGGTGAGCCCGAAAAAAATCACCGTGGATGAATGGCGGGAGGTCATACACGCCCTATGTCAAAATGAAATGACGTCATCCGCGACCATGACATACGGCATGGGAGAGACCCTTAAAGAGAAGATAGAACATCTTGAGGTCATCCGCGATGTTCAGGACCGAACCGGCGTTTTGAAGGCCTTTATTCCCTGGTCTTTTTCACCTGCAAGGACGCGCATGGCGGATCTCCTCCCGGCAACGGGTATGGATTATCTTAAAATCGTGGCCATCGCGAGGATATTCCTTGACAATATCACCCATATTCAGGCGGGATGGCTGACCGAAGGTTTGAAGCTCGCACAGATCGCCCTGACCATGGGGGCCAACGACATGGGCGGCGTGCTCATGGAAGAGGTTGTGGTGAAGGCGACAGGAATAACCACCCGGACCCACCAAAAGGAGCTTGTCCATATCATTAAAAACGCCGGAAAAATTCCTGTTCAAAGGGATTCTCAATATCGGGCCATACGGAATTTCCGGTGAACATCAGCTTGGGTGGATGTTTCATAACGACGTATTGCATCCTCATTAACAACTTGAATTCTGCATAGATCCCCACGGGTCTATGCCCGTCCTCCTCTGCCAATTTGGGAAAGAAGTCTTATGACAACACTCGATATCGCTTTTTCAACATGTCCCAATGATACCTTTATATTTCATGCAATGCTTCACGACGCTATCGATACGGGAGATTTGCGTTTTATTCCCCATATGCACGACGTGGAGGACCTCAATAAAAAAGCTTTTTCTAAAACATTTCCTGTTTCAAAGCTTTCCTTCTTTGCCTATCTTAAACTAAGACAAAACTACGAAATCCTGGATGCAGGCTCGGCGCTGGGGTATGGATGCGGACCGCTTCTTGTGGCAAGGTCGGCGGATCTATCCTTGCCCGAAGCAAAAATCGCCGTGCCCGGTGAATATACAACAGCCTATCTTCTATTAAAACTGTGGCGTCCTGAAATCCGCAACGTCGAAATTACCCGGTTTGACAACATCCTTGAAAAAGTACAAATGGGAAAATACGATGCCGGCCTGATCATTCACGAGGGCCGGTTCATCTATCCGGAATATGACTGTGTCGAGATCATCGATCTTGGCAAGTGGTGGGAAGGTGAAACAGGGCTTCCGATCCCTTTGGGATGTATTGCTGTCAGACGAGATCGTCCGGCCATCGATCTGAAAAATGATATTGAATCTGTGCTTCGGAATTCGGTGCAATATGCTTTGGAAAACAGACATGCGTCCAGGGAATTTGTTAAATTGCATGCCCAGGAAATGGATGATCGGGTCATTGATGGACACATCGACCTGTATGTCAACAATTTTACCGTATCACTTGGAGAAACCGGTCGAAAAGCGATACAAGCCCTTGAGGAGATGGCACGGTGGAAAAAAATATTGTAACTGCAATGGTCATGGCCACCCTGCTTGAAGCAAAACCGTTTGTTCTGGGGATGTCTTTAAAGCAAACCCGGAACACACCGTTTCGGCTATTTCAAAATGATAATCTTCTCTTGATCATTTCGGGCATCGGCAAAGCAAATGCAGCCATGGCAACCGCCTACTGCTGTCAAAAGTATACGCCGGCCTGCATCTGTAATTTGGGTGCGGTGGGAGCAGCAGGCGCCGGCCATTATCTGGGTGAAATATTTCATATCGATGAAATTATCGAATACGACAGACCTGAACTGAAATCGGGAAAACCCCGTATTCATAAACCGGATACCCTAGAGGGGTTCCGGACCGCAAAGCTCGCCACCAGCGACAGAGCGATTCTTGCTCCAGACGAACGAAAAGAAATCTCCAAAAATGCCGACTTAATCGATATGGAAGGGGCCTCAGTGGTCCAGGCCTGCAGGAAGTTCCGGACAAAGTGCTTTATGTTTAAATTTGTCAGTGACACACCGGAGCATACAAGAAGTGAAGATATCGTGGAAAATATCAGAGGGTACCGCTCTTTTTTTTACGAGTTTTTTGGGGATTCGGTAATGCCTGTTTTTACATAGCAATTTTATTATGCCTAAATTGAGCGTTTCAAATAGTGACGGAGTAAAATAAAATCAATTGTTTTAGACCGTTAAATAGCAATTAAAGCCTTATAGCTTCTCACCTGTTGGGTCGTTTTTCATTTGTTAAAAAAAGTCACGATTTGAAACCGTCCGGGTCAAGCCGGCGGTCACGCACAGACCCATCTTTCGGAATGTAAAACAGCCTTATTTACCACAACATTTTTTATACTTAATCCCGCTTCCACACGGGCAGGGGTCATTGCGCCCGGCTTTCTTTTCGGAGATCTGTGGTTTTGGCGGATTCAATAATCTTTCTAAATCTGTAATGTCTTCCGGGTTATCCGGTTCCAATCCGACGGTATATTTCCACCCGTTTTCTTCAAAGATTGATGCGACTTCTTTCATTCTTTCTTCTGTTTGTACACGAACAACAGCGGGGTTCTTTTCAGTCCCCAATTTTCCCGTCTTTTTACCATTGAATATTTTTGCCATTTTTTCACCGATAAATAAATATTATAGGATTCATCTGCCGCCCAACGAAGCGCGTTTATCTATTGTCCCATAAGACCTTAAACTTGGAAATATAAAAAATCAAGCTGTTAACGCTGACGGACTCGTAAAAAGTTTTTTTCGAGCCCATAAGATTCGAGCGCAGGCTTAATCTCTTCATGGCATCGACAGGGTCAATCATTTCCAGCCCAAGTATTGAAATTATCAATTTTACACATCGCCTATCCTTATACTATATTTCTCCCATGTAAAATTTGAGGGTCCCTGCAGCCCCGTTGAAACGCAATTTAAACCCCGGTTAACCAGAAAAGACCGATAGGTTTCACGAGGAAAACTTCGTTTCAATACGCTTGCGGGGTATGCGGTTGATGTTGCAGTTCATGTCGGTGTGAAATTTAACCGCTTATCAAACGGTCCTTAACATCCCACAGCGCATTTTCGCCGCATGGGGGTGTAACATCCAACCTGAATCAGGAAAATTTGGAAATGATGCGTTCAATAATGGGTGAAGCAGGTGGAGCGATTGCCAGCCGAAAAGATGAAGGGCTTCATGACCTGAGAAATATCTTTTTATCCACCTTGATTTACAACGTTTTCCGTATCCTGTTGAGTGTTATTTTTCTATGGTCCGGCATCTCCAAGCTAATGGCCCCCCAATTTTTTGCTGTTATTATCGAAAATTATGGTTTGTTGCCCGATCCCTTGACCCTGACGGCGGCCATTTTCTTGTCCATAATAGAAGTTCTCGCGGGACTGGGACTCTTGGCCGATATCCGTGGATCTCTGGCCGTCGTCACCGGCTTGTTGGGGTTTTTTATCGTTATTTTGAGTTATGGTATCTGGCTGGGACTCGATGTCGATTGCGGGTGTTTGGGTCCCAACGATTCGGAAGCCCGGGCTTCTCGCGGGCTGCGATCGGCCCTTTTACAGGACATGGCCATGATGTTGGGTATCTTTTACCTTTATTTTTGGCGGTATCGCAAAAGCATGACACCCAAACCGTTAACAAATCGGTTTAGAAGCTTTAAAAAGAAGGAGGCGTGATGATTCGAATGGGAAAATTTATTTTCGGCTTTATGGCCGTTGGACTGTTTCTGATGCAACCGGCAAATCCGGCATTCGCCAAAAACAAATTTGAAAAAGAGGTCGTGAAAGAGCAGGAAACCGTCAAGTTGGTCCGGGAAGTCCAGCAGGGCGGTTACGACGTGATCACAACCAAGGAACTTAAAGACCTGATCGATTCCGGCAAGGATATTCTTATTATCGATACCATGCCCTATGATGCCAGCTATAAAAAAACGCATGTTCCCGGTGCCGAGCAGTTTCTGTTTCCCATTCCCGAGATGAAAGCGTGGGATACCAAACAGACGGACGGAAAAACCATTGACGATTTCAAGGCGCTGCTCGGTCCCGACCTGTCAAAAACCATCGTCATCTACTGCGGGTTTGTAAAGTGTACCCGCAGCCACAATGGGGCCATGTGGGCCCAGAAGCTGGGCTACAAAAATGTTCTGCGCTTTCCGGGCGGAATTTTTGCCTGGAAAGGCGCGGACTATCCGGTAGAGAAGGCAAAATAAGGATTCGAGATCGGTCAGGGGCACACACGCCGAACCCGTGATATCCCAGGTTCGGTGTCGTATGTCTTTAAGAATGTATTATGATACGACCAAACCCCGAAAATTACCGTGTGGACCGCAGTGCGGAAGCACTGATTAAAAAAATCCGGCAACGTACCGAAAACCTGTTCACGACCAAACAACTCATGTGTTCCGAGGCGGTTCTGACGGTCCTGAATCAAGGACTCAAAGGCGGTCTGTCTCCTGAGATGGCCGTGCGGCTCACCTCGGGTTTGCCGGAAGGATTCGGGGGCAGCGGCTGTACGTGCGGCGCGTTAAGCGCCGGAATTATTTCCCTGGGGTTGTTTTTGGGGCGCAATGGCCCCGGATTTTTCAACAACCGAGCGGTTTACAAGGCTTCCAGGGAACTTCACGACCGGTTCAAGGCCTGTTTCGGTGCCACCTGCTGCCGGGTGTTAACGAAGAATATCAAGCTCGGAACACAGCGCTACTACCGACTGTGTGCCCAAAAGGCGGGAACCGTTGCCGAACAGGCCGCCCGCCGTATCCTGGAACAAAAATCAGAACTGATTGAAAAGGCTGACTGGACCTATGTGAATCAATCCGATTCCAATATCGATGGACGGATCCATCAACTGACCAACATCTTTCGGTCATAACCACCTGTTATTTCAAAATTTGCCGGTGGCATATCCAACACCATTTTGATGAAAGATCTTGACCTTAGCATTAAAGTTGAAGAATAATAAGCGCGTACAACAATTTCAACCATGGAGCATTCATGCAGTGAAACTAAACCTTTTCAAAAAGCCGACCCTGCTGAGCCTGTCAAAAACCTGCGGTTGAGCCGCAAAAATCGACCCGGTCGGGCTCGGTAATCTGTTGGCGGGTTTACCCAAACATGAAGATCCCAACTTACTGGTGGGCTATGAAACCAGTGATGATGCGGGCATTTATCGATTGACCGACGATCTGGCCGTCATTATGACGGCCGATTATATCACGCCCCCGGTGAACGATCCGTATGTATTCGGCCAGATTGCGGCTGCAAACGCCATCAGCGATGTTTATGCCATGGGCGGCCGTCCCATCGCCTGCCTGAATCTGGTCAGTTTTCCCGCCAAGAAGCTCCCCTTGGATGTCCTGCATCAAATCGTCGCCGGCGCTTTAAACAAGATTACCGAAGCAGGAGCGGTGCTGGCAGGGGGGCATTCCATCGAAGACGAAGAACCCAAATTCGGGTTAGCGGTGACCGGCGTCGTCCATCCCGACAAATTCTGGACCAACCGGGGCGCCCGGCCGGGAGATGTGTTGATTCTCACCAAACCCATCGGAAGCGGCGTACTGTTCAATGCTAATTTGAAACTATGGGTCTCCAAGAAGGCCATGGATGCCTGTGTGGCAGCCACTTCAACCCTCAACCGAACTGCTGCTGAGGTCATGGCGGGTTTCGACATACATGCCGCCACCGATGTAACCGGATTCGGGTTGTCCGGGCACGGCTTTGAAATGGCCAAAGCTTCTGAAGTCTGCCTGGAAATCGAAGTTGCCCGTTTACCGATCCTGGACGAGGCGCTGGCGGTCTATAAAAAAGGGATGAGAACCGGCGTAAATGCCTCCAACAGACAGATGGTGGAAAAATATATGCGGATTGAGGCCGACGTTCCGTTGTGGCATCAGGAAATTTTATTTGACCCGCAAACCAGCGGCGGCCTTTTAGTGGCAGTATCTGAAGCCCAGGGAGAAAATCTCATCAAAGCATTACATGCCGGGAAGGTGGCGGCGGCCAAAATCATCGGCCGTGTTCGTGAAGTGAAAGCGGCGACGCATCTGGTATTTAAATAAATGCCCGGCCAGGGAGCAACGTATTAGCCCCCCGATCCCTTTTCCCCATCGAGGCAATTTAAATAGGCATCCATTGGGGCCCGCTAAAAAAGCGTCTATTCCATCGGACTATGAACCCCTCGAACTCTCTTAACCCGACTTTTTCATGAAAAAGTTTTGCTTGCGCCTTATTAAGGTGGGGGAAATCCGGGCTAAAGACCCTCTAATTTCTCGGCGATAATTTTGGGCAACGGTATCGCCTTCCAGGTATGATCGATGGCCACGAAGGTAACACTCCCTTCGGCCAGCAAGCGCGTTTTTGGCGGTCGGTAAAAATGGAACTGAAAAATGATGGCTTTTCCCCTGATTTCTTTTATGGAGGTATGCATCTCCAGTAAATCCCCATAATAGGCCGGGGCTAAAAAGTTGCAGTCGGCAGCCACTTTGGGCATGCCGAATTTTTCTTCCTTGTTTCGAAAAAAAGTCCCAGGGTTTATGCCGATATGACGCAGGAATTCTTCAATGCCCTGATGAAAATATCGGAAATAGGCGACGAAGTAAACAACACCATAGGGATCGGTATCACCAAAACGAACTTGAACTTCGGTTTTATGAACGAACATTTTTACCTCCTGTAGATTACAACATAACTATTTTCTTGATAAATTTATGCGTTGCGTTTAGAAGTTTGCAAAAGGCTCAAACCGCCAAACAATTGTGGTCATAAATACAACAAAGAGGTCATGATGCGATTTTTCAAACATTCTATACTGGTCTGCCTGCTTGTCTTTATGCACATAAACTCGCCGGCCCGGGCGGCTGGAGATATCGGGGTAGCGCTGGTTCGCCTGAAAACCACCGATGGAATTCAGCTAACCGGTGTTATGCGAACGCCCCATAAGTCCGAAAAAAATGCCGGGGTGGTCATGATTCACGGCTACAGCGGCAATTTTTATTCTGGCATCATGGGCTTTCTTCCGGAAGCGTTTGCAGATCGAGGGTTTGCCACCCTTGCCCTCAATATGCGGGATCATGACCGGGGTCCCAAAAAGAACCGTTTTGAAGATAACCGCCATGACATTGCAGCGGCAGTCCATAAAATGGCACAACTTGGATATAATTCCATCTTCCTCTACGGTCACAGCATGGGAACCAACCGGGTGCTATACTATCTGGCGAAAACCGGAGACCCCAGGATAAAAGGCGTGCTTTTAACCGGTCCTCCGGGCAATCTGTTCGAGTGGAATATACATATATTCGGTCTCGAAACTGCAACCCGGGTTCTCCGCCAGGCCCAAGATTTGGTGGCCAAGGGAAAAGGAGACCAATGGATGCTCATCAATCTCGGCCCTTTGGGTAAAGCGCTTTACACCGCCGACCACGTGGTGAGCCTTAGAGGACCGGAAACGGTTTCTGACCCATACCGGAACATCGCCCGAATTTCCAAACCGGTTCTCATCGTTCACGGGCTTGCCGACCGGCTGGCCAATCCTGAAGTGGCTGACCGGATCCGCAGCAGCGGAACGCCCGCCACCGATGTGACGGTGATCAAAATACCCGACGCCAATCACCGTTTCAGCAATCACCAAAAAAAGCTTGCAAGCGTTCTATCCCGGTGGATGCTTGAGCAGCTCAATCCTCAATAGGATTCCTCTAATTCACGGATAAGTCTTTTAATTTCTTTTTTTGTCAATTTAAGTTTAACTTTTCCCCCGCCGGGATGGGCAAAATTTAACGTACAGCCATCTCTATGCTCACCCACCGCCCATTTTTGTCCTTTGGGAAATACAGCGGCTTTGTCCAGCCAGTCGTCCGGATCAAATTCCGCAATCTGGATGAGAACGCCAAAGGCATCTTTGGGATGAATAAAGATCTCCTTCCAGAAATCGCCATATTCATTATACCCGAAATAAGAAATATTATGATCATCCAGCTTCTGCATTGTTTTTTGGATATCCGGGGTCTGCAGGGAAATATGGTGAAACCCGCCGTTTTTATTTTTTTTAAAGAAATTGGACAGAAAACTTCCGTGACCGGTAGAACTTATCAACTCGAGACGAGAGAGGTCTCCAAATGAAAAAATTTGCCAATGATATTTCAAATGATGGTTTTTATCGCCCGCCCCGGGGATCGCCCCGAGTATATCTTCAAAAAAATGGCGTGCGTTTGCATAATCTTTCACGGCGATTGAGATATGATCGATTCTTGAAATCATTTAAGAACTCTCTTGAAGACTGTTTCGAACTTGGGAGTAAATACCCGGAGCCATAACCAGAAGGCGGTCATTGATCTTTTGACCATCCAGATATTCATTGATGAAAAAGTCGCTCCCATCCATCTTGCAGATTTTTCCGCCGGCCGCCTCAAGAATAATGCCGGCGGCAGCAAGATCCTGATAGGACTCATTGGCGATCACGGCCGCTTCTGCACGACCCATGGCCACATAACATATGTGTGCGCCGGTGCACCCCAGATCGCGGATTTTTCCCGGAAATGTTGAACGGTAACGGTGGTGAAATCGTGAATACGTGAAGAGAAGACTCTCGTCGTTGATATTCTTCAGATCTGAAACGTGAATTTCTTCAGTTCCCAGAAAAGCGTTTTGGTCGGCCCGTGCATGAAAAAGATCGCCGGTTGCAGGCATATAAAACACGCCGAAAATCGGCCAAAAATTTTCAATGAGCGCCAAAGAGATGCCCCATATGGGAATGCCCGCCTGAAAGTTGGCCACACCGTCCAATGGGTCAAATATCCAGATATAGCGCTTTTCATCATGGGTATAATCCGTGTTCGATTGATTGTTTTTAAACACCTGGTGCTCAGGAAAACGATTGTCCAGTTGATCCTGAAAAAATTCCATTAGATGGGAATCCGCCTCCGTAACAAGCTCTTCATCAAATTTAATGCGGGAATTGCCTTTGCCATAATACAAAAGCGCCTCTTCACCTGAACGGCGGATCACTTCCATTGCGAATTGAGTCAACACTTCAATCCCATGACGTTTTTTAGCAGCCATCTGACCTCCTTGTTTAAACGTGACGATCCATCTTCATGAAAAGCTGAATGAATTATAAAAAATCTAAAACTCTCCCAGCGGCCGTTTAAAGGTAAATTGGGCGGGTTCTTTCACCAGCTTTTGGGATGCCTCTTGGGTATTACTCCCCAGCGCCGAGAAGGGGAGAGATACAACAAAAACGGCGCACCCCAAGACGGTGGCAACGATCCCCAACGGTCTCACAAACACAAGATCAGCGGTCATGGCGCCGGCGGTATTTTTCTCGTCCAGGGACACCTCCCGTGCCAGGGCCGAAGTCCCGAATGGAACCAGAACAAGCGTTGCAATCAACAAAAATACCATGGATTGTTTTGCAATTTTATGCATATTTTCCTCCTTTAATCGGTTGTAGAATTTCCGAGATGTTTATTTTATCTCCTTTTTAAGGGGGTTCATAAAAAGTTGCAGCGCGGATCGCCCAAGCAGGATATTTGGATTTTTTTCGGGTGTGTGTTTTGAGAATACGAAGACGTTAATTTTTTGAAAACCGGCGATGCGCATAACTGATTTAGAAATGGTTGAAAAATATCGACGTTAACGCTATGTTTGGGAAGGCTTTATAAAAAACGCTGAACGATCTTATCCGATTTCAATGGTATTGTGATTGAATCGAAATGTTTTTAAAATATCTAATTTTCACGCATAGTTTCCAGATAACAGCTTAAAGAAAAGCCGGTTGGCTGTCAAGGAAAAAGCCACTGATAGCCATCATGCTTTCTACATACCCATAACAACAAGGCGCTTAACCCAGTGACATCCCCTTCGATTTACATAGAGGTTGCCATAGCCCTTCCGGTACATAACACGTATACATACAGCGTTCCGGAAGACCTTTCAGCCCTGGCCACCACAGGAAAAAGGGTCCTGGTTCCGTTTGGTCGGCGCAGGGTAACGGGATATATTTTGGGTTTCTGCAAAAACATCCATCCGGAAGAGATAAAAACGGTTCTGGATATCCTTGACGAAGCACCGCTGTTTCCCTCATCCATGATACCATTCTTTAGATGGATTGCCGATTACTACCTGCATCCCATCGGAGATGTCATTAAGTGCGCACTGCCGGGTGGACTCAATGTTTGTGACGATCATATTGTGACCCTTACGGCAAAAGGGGAACGAGCGCTTGTCAAGAATTCGGCGACACCTTTGGAAAGCGAGATTTTAAATCTGCTGACGGCAGCGCCCTGCCGCCTAAAGGAACTCCGAAAAAAACTCCATAAGCAAATCCCGAATGCCCTGATGTATGCCATGGAAGGTCAAGGGCTTATTGCGCATACGTGTAAGCTTAAAGGTGGAACAACAAAGCCCAAGGTAGAACGGCATGTCGCGTTGACCGGTTCAAATATGCCTGTAGACGGCCTTTCCGATTCAAGAAAAAAAATCCTTGAGATGATCGAAGCTCAGGGTGAAATCTCGGTGAGAAAATTAAAGGCCGTGGTTCCGTCTGCCCCGAACCTAATCAAACGTATAGAAGCGGACGGTTATATTTCAATTTTTTATAAAAGGGTTTATCGCGATCCCTTTGGTGAAACCATCAACCCGGACATTCCCCACAGCCTGACCCAAGAACAGACAACGGTGGTCTCCACCGTAATGGCATCTCTGGGTCGAAAATTTTCACCCTGCCTTTTAACCGGCGTGACCGGCAGCGGCAAGACCGAAGTTTACATGCAGCTTGCGGCAAAGGCCATCAAGGGCGGTTATTCCGTTTTAGTTCTGGTTCCTGAAATCGCCCTTATATCACAGATGGAGCGGCGGTTTCGGGCACGATTTGGTGAGGGCGTCGCCGTTCTTCACAGCGCACTTTCCCCCGGAGAACGCTATGATCAGTGGACCCAAATTGTCCGGGGTGAGGTCGCCATTGCCATTGGTGCCAGATCTGCCGTCTTTGCACCGTTTAAAAATATCGGAATTATCATCGTCGACGAAGAACATGACACATCCTACAAACAGGACAGTGGTTTGCGATACAATGCCAGAGATCTTGCCGTGGTAAGGGCAAAGCTCCAAAACGGCGTTGCCCTTCTGGGATCCGCCACGCCGTCTCTACAGTCCTACTATAATGTTAAAACAAATAAATTTAAGGGCGTTACACTAAAGAAACGTGTTGAAAAACGACCGATGCCCAAAATAACAATGGTCGATCTGCGAAAAAATAGAGATGTCAGGGGAATCCGGCGTTTTATTACGCCCGAACTCCACGAGGCAATGAGAACAACCCTTGCACACGGTGAGCAGGTTCTCCTTTTTCTGAACCGGCGGGGCTTCGCCAGCTATCCGGTCTGCTCAGCCTGCGGTGAAGCCATACAATGTAAAAACTGTGACATTTCTCTGACACTGCACCAAACGGCCAATGCATATAAATGTCATTACTGTGGTTTTACACGGGCGGCGGTATCGAACTGCAAGACCTGCGGGTCCTCAAAGATCCGGCTGCTGGGACTCGGCACTGAAAAGATCGAATCTACGGTGAAGACCCTTTTTCCGGATGCCACCGTGGCCAGGATGGATCGTGATACCACCCGGAGAAAAGGATCCATCATCAAAATATTAAAAGGCCTGAGAAACCAAACCATCGATATTTTGGTGGGGACTCAGATGGTGGCCAAAGGACATGACTATCCGAATATTACCCTGGTGGGGATTATCTGTGCAGACCTCTCTCTCAACTTTCCCGACTTTCGAGCCGCAGAACGAACCTTTCAGCTTCTGGCCCAGGTCGCCGGGCGTGCCGGGCGGGGGTCTGTACCTGGAAATGTAATCCTTCAAACCTATAACCCAATTCATTCCAGCATCTTATATGCGACCGCACAGGACTTTCAGGCCTTTTACAACGATGAGATCGGATTCCGCGAAAATCTTAATTATCCCCCATTTTCAAGGATGGTCCAACTTAAAATTTCCGGGAAAAACAAAGAAAAAACCCGGCACCATGCCCAGGCGCTGGGAGACCTCTGCTTTGATTTAAAAAGAACCGATAGCGCCTTCTTGAGATCTTTGGAGATTTTAGGCCCCATTGAAGCCCCGATTCCAAAGATCGCCAACCACTACCGGTGGCAAATATTACTAAAAGGCCAAAATGTAAAACCGCTCCACAGGTTTCTTCATAAGATGTGGTTTGAGAACCGGGCAGCCATCCAAAACCGGGATGTCAAGGTTGTGCTGGACGTGGACCCGTTTTTTATGACTTAAATCCTGGATTCAGATACGATTTGCCTGGCTTTTTCCGTGTCGACCCTGGCACAGGCCGAACAGAACGGGTCGGCTTAAAATAAAAAGATGCAACTTGACATTCCAAAGGATGCAACTTAAATAAGCTGTTCATGCCCTGTCGGACAACCGGATAATGGGCTCGAGAATCGAATTTTTTAAACCGTATTATAGCGTATTATGTCTAGGAATTTTTTAAAATGAAATTTAAAATCTATGCTGCCTTTTTTCTACTGTTCTGCATGGTTTTTTTCCAAACCAGCGCGTTTGGCGTCTCGAAACAAACACCTCAATCACCATCCGCCGTTGTACCGGAAAGCCGTTACACCTTTGCTCCGGTTACAGACGGCACTAAAATAACACATGATTTTGTCATACAAAACAAAGGAACCGCTCTGCTGAAGATCGAGAGCGTCAAAACCGGCTGAGGGTGTACCGCTGTCTCATACCCGAGACAGATCCCCGCCGGCGGCGAGGGAAAGATTGTTATTAAAGTCGATACATCGGGATACGGTGGAAGAACGCTCACCAAAACAATTCGGGTCAAAACCGATACACCCGACAAACCCGTGCTTCACTTGACCGTTTCTGGTAATGTCGAAAACTTTGTTACCATCGTACCGAAGCGGGTCACGCTGCGCGGTTTTTCCGGCGATAAAATAAAATCAACCGTAAAGATCATACCTGAAAAAAAGTATCCGTTCAAAATTTCCGGCGTCACGGCAATTAATGGAAAACACATCCGTTATTCGCTGGAAAAAAATAAATCCTCAGAAAATATGGAATATGGTCTGACGGTTGAAAACCTGAAAAATGATAAGGGTCGCTATTTCGATACCATCAAATTAACAACGGACAGCAAATTACGGCCGGAGATTAAAATCTATGTTTACGGTTATATCTCAGACCGGCCGGCAAACCCAAAAAAATAAAATGAAAAATATCAAAGTTGTTGCTTTTGATTGTGACGGCGTCATGTTCGACACAAAAAAGGCAAACATTGCTTACTATAATCAGATATTGGACCATTTCGGCCAGCCGGCATTGACCCCCGATCAATTTGCTTACTGTCACAGCCATACCGCAGACCAGTCCATTGAATTCCTCTTTAATGACCCGGACGATATCCGGGCGGCCCAGAGTTATCGGAAAAATATGAGCTATCTCCCGTTTTTAAAATATATGGTCATGGAACCCAATTTAAAACAGCTACTTAAAATGCTCAGGCCGACATATAAAACCGCAGTTGCAACCAACCGATCGGACACCATGGACCGGGTTCTCAAGGAACACGGCCTGGAAGGGTATTTTGACCTTGTGGTCAGTTCCATGGACGTGGAGCGCCCCAAGCCTCACCCAGACCCGCTGATCAAGGTTCTGGAACATTTTGGAATAGAATCGAACCATGCGATATATATCGGGGATTCGAACCTCGACGAAGTTGCGGCAAAAGCGGCGGGGGTGCCGTTTGTGGCGTATCAAAACAGATCCCTTTCCGCTGAGTTTCATATACACAGTTTGAAAGAAATCGCAAAGATCCTTGATTTAGAAATAGGGCGGCAGGAAGACGTCACATGAAAAACTGAGCCGTAAATTTATTATATCGGTCGATTATTGGTTGCCGAACCCATTGTTTCCACCGCAGTCCGGGCATTCCCAGGTGATTCCGTTGCAAGACATCCCCCAGATATTTTCCAACATGCATTTTTGACACATGGCAAAGCCGCACCGGCATCTCCAGCAGAACGGGGGTTTCTCCCTGCAGCAGTGGCAGCCGCTTTGTTTGGCAATGCGGCGTTTTTCTCTATAAGACGTTCTTTTTACAGAGCTTTTCATGTTCGATCTTTATGCATTTGTTCGTCACCACATCAACGCCGGCTTCTGTTAACAGTGCTGCGGCTTCCGGGTTTTCGATGTTCAGCTGCATCCAGAAGACCTTTGGAGACAGGCGGGCGGCTTCGAGGGCATGGGGCACAATCTGTGCGGAATTTCTGAATACATCTACAATATCCACGTTTTCCCGGATATCATCCAGTGTGGCGTAAGCTTTTTCTCCCAAAATTTCTTTTTGCCCGGGCCGGACCGGAATTATTCTGTATCCTTGATTTTTGAGATATCTGGCGACCCTGTTGGAGTCCCGTTCAGGTTTGGGGCTTAAACCCACAATGGCAATGGTCCGTGCGTTTTCGAGTGTTCTTTTGATTTCATCATCTTCGGTAATTATCTTGGCGGGTTTCATGGTATAATTCCTTAAGCCATCTTGCTGTTTTACTCTATTAATGATAGGAACAGAACGCCCAACAATATATTGTGGTTAAAGATTGATGATCTCGTAAAAAGTCATGAATTCAACTATAGATGGCTAAGTAAAAAGGTTCATATCCAAGGCGTAGTATTTTTTCAGGAACGAGGCCATTCATGTAGTATGCCGAGTGTCTGAAAAAATACTACAACGCAGTAGATGGGACTTTTTACGACGCCATCAAAATTAATGCAACAAAGGAGCCGTGTCAACCGGCACCACGCCGGAACGAACACAGCCTGCAGCACCACCTGAAACCCTATGAAAAATAACCGAACAGTATATCTTATAGACGGCAGTGCATATATTTACCGTGCCTACCACGCCATACGGGGGTTGAGCAATTCAAAGGGCCTTCCAACAAATGCAGCCTTCGGGTTCACCCGAATGTTGATAAAACTCATTGAAGATCGATCCCCGGAGTATGTGGTGATGTTTTTTGATGCCAAGGGGCCCACCTTCCGGCACGAAATATACCCGGACTACAAAGCCAATCGTCCCCCCATGCCTGAAGACTTGTCGGTTCAAGTCCCCTATATAAAGAAAATCACCCATGGATTCAACATCCCGGTTATGGAAATGCAGGGTTTTGAGGCAGATGATCTTATCGGCACGTTTAGACGACAGGCTGAAGCGGCCGGATTTTCGGTGGTAATGGTCACCGGGGACAAAGATTTCGTACAGCTGGTCACCGACACGACCAGTATCTGGGATCCCATGAAAGAAAAAATCATCGATTTAGAAGGCGTTAGAAAATCTTTTGGTGTTGAGCCCGAACAAATGATCGATGTTATGGCGCTTTCCGGCGATGCGTCGGACAATATCCCCGGCGTTCCCGGCATCGGATCCAAAACCGCCCTGTCTTTGATTCAAACCTACGGAAACATTGAGCATCTTTATGAACAAATCGACACGATTACCAAGAAAAAACAGCATCAAAATCTTGTTCAATACAAAGACCAGGCATTTTTGAGCAAAAAACTGGTTAAAATCGATACGGATGCGCCGGTTCCATTTAATCCTGAAAACTTAAAATGCCAACCACCGGACAACAGCGAGCTGTCTGGCCTTTTTAAAATGCTGGAATTCAGGCAATTGCAGCGAGCCTTCCCTCAGAAGGCCGATCTTTCAAATAAAAATTACCGTCCGATATTTGACAAGCCGGCACTGTCGGATCTGCTCGTTCGCCTGGAAACAACCGAAATATTCGCCGTCGACACCGAAACCACCTCCAAGAATCCCATGGCGGCACGGATCGTGGGTTTGTCCGTTTCCATTAAGCCTCATGAGGCGTTTTATATTCCCTGTGCCCATACGTATCCCGATGCACCTGCACAGCTGGCGCTTAAAGAAGTATTGAAACAGTTGAAACCGGTGCTGGAAAATCCCAAGATCAAAAAGGTCGGTCAAAATATAAAGTATGACTGGATGGTTCTCAAGCGACACGGAATAAACCTGGCCGGCGTTATCTTCGACACCATGTTGGCATCCTATCTCATCGACCCTTCAAAACGTGCCCACAACCTGGACCAGATCGCCCTCGATTTTCTGGATCACAAAACAATTACTTACGAGGACGTTGCAGGCAAAGGCAAAAAGAACATGAGTTTTGCAGAAATTCCCATTGAAAAGGCCGCCCCCTATTCTTGCGAAGATGCAGATGTTACATTAGCGGCCTATCATGTTCTGATGCCGAAAATCAAAGCCTCCGGTTTGATGGAACTGTTTGAAACCGTCGAAATGCCCCTGGTGCCTGTTTTGATGAAAATGGAAATGACCGGCATCGGTGTTGACCGGGAAAAGCTCCAGGATCTCTCAAAATCGTTTGAACACCAGCTCGAGTTGCTCGAAAAAATGATATATTCAGTCGCCGGTGAAGAATTTAACATAAAATCGACCCAGCAACTTGGAAAGATACTGTTTGAAAAACTCAAACTGCCGGTTCAAAAAAAGACCAAGAAAAAAACCGGGTATTCAACGGATGTTAACGTGTTGACATCCCTTGCAGACAAGCATGAACTCCCTGAACTTATTTTAAGATACAGAACCCTTGCCAAGTTGAAATCGACCTATACGGATGCCCTGCTCGATCTCGTTCATCCGGAAACCGGAAGAATTCATACCTCCTACAATCAAACGGTGACCGCCACCGGAAGATTGAGCAGCTCTGACCCGAACCTTCAGAATATACCCATCCGAACCGAAGAGGGGGTAGAAATTCGCAGAGCATTTGTTCCCAGAAAGGGGTGGACGCTGGTTTCCGCAGATTATTCCCAGATAGAACTCCGGATTCTGGCCCATTATGCCGATGATGAAATTTTGATTCAAGCCTTTAAAAGGGATGAGGACATTCATACACGAACGGCAACGGAAGTGTTCCAGGTCTTTCCGTCGTTTATAACGTCGGAATTGCGACGGCAGGCCAAAGTGATCAATTTCGGTATTGTATATGGTATGAGTCCTTACGGCCTTTCCAAAGAGCTGGGCATCAGCCGTAAAATGGCCAAAACCTATATCGACAATTATTTCTCCAGGTATAAAGGTGTGAAAAGGTTTATCGACCAGACCATCGAAGATGCCAGAAAAACCCAAAAAACCAGTACCCTTTTGGGCCGCATCAGACTTCTGCCGGATATCAACAGTCCCAACAAAATGGTCCGGGAGTTTGCAGAACGTACCGCCATCAATACGCCGGTGCAGGGGACAGCCGCCGACCTTATAAAACTGGCCATGATCCATGTGGATGCCGCCTTCGAAGAAAACGGCTTTAAAACTGCGATGCTCCTTTCAGTGCATGATGAAATCGTGTTTGAAGTTCCGCCTGAAGAGCTCGAACCCGTTAACAATCTTGTGAAAAAAACCATGGAAGGGATCTGGGACCTCAAGGTGCCCCTGAAGGTGAATGTGGTATCGGGCAGTAATTGGGCTGAAGCCCATTAACCCGGATTTCTCATTAAACACGTATTCGATTTTTTCGAAACCGTTACCGCTTACGCTTCTGATTTTTCAGGACTTTCTTCCAAACCTTTCGCTGTTTCTTCCACAGTTTGGTAGATAGACTTGAATGTCTCGTGAAAATTGGCGGGACCCAGCCTTCCGGTTTCGATAAATTTCACGACGATTTCTTTGGTGGATCTGAGAATCAGCTCATCGATAGAACTCATTTGCGGTACCTTTTTGTTAGGGGTTTTTACAATAAAATTGATCCGTTAGCAGAAAATTCCTTCGATGTCAAGACTCTCTCTAACCGCCTTGCCCCCGGCATTAAAAAATAATAAGGGTTTATTTGACACCAAACGTTTTCTTAATTATTAAAAGGGTAAATTATAATGGAGCAAAAAAATGACACAGACCTTTGAAAAGCATATAAAATACAATATTGAAAGTCCGGACATTGTAAAGACCGACGTTCTGACCCCCATCGAATATCAATATCGATCCCAAAGAGACGTTGATATCGTCATCCGGCAACCGGAATATACATCGGTATGTCCCATGACCGGATTGCCCGACATGGGGTGCATCACCATCAAGTACCGGCCGGACGAGAAAATCGTTGAACTGAAATCCTTGAAGTTTTATCTGTTGCAGTACCGGAATGTCGGTATTTTTTATGAGCATGTGACCAACCGGATTCTCGATGATCTTGTTGCCGTTCTGGCGCCCAAATTTATGGAGGTTACCGGGGATTTCACAGCCAGAGGCGGAATCACGGCCAGAGTTACGGCGGTGTTCGAGGGGAATATATAATGTCTAAAACAACCAAAACCCACGGTGCAAATCGGTATCACGTTGCTGCTATTTTATTTTTATCCCTAATGTTATCATTGGCTGCAGGGTGCACAACGTATTCGTCCATGGAGAGAAAAACCAAGCGAATGGTCAGAGATCTTCGGGCTCCGGACAGTGACTTGAAAAAAAGGATTGGCATCACGCTTTTTGAAAACAAAACCGCTTTTGCTGATACGGAGATGCAACAAAGCTTTTTGATCGATCTGACGGAAAAGATAATGTCTTCATGCCCGGACGTCCTTCTGGAAAAACCGGGCGATTCCGGCTATCCCGATTTCTTGGTAACGTTACCCAGGACGGCATCCGGACGGATCGACAACTATGATCTGGCCAAGTCCGGCAGACGGTCCGGTTTGAATTCAATTGTAACCGGAGCGTTAAACGATGTCAGAATCGATAAAAGGAAAAAGGGGATCTGGTGGTTTAAAGACATTTATCACTATGTCCAAGTGCAGATTGTAGCTGTCGTATACGATACCGAGACCGGCGCAAAGCTTCTCGACGAAAGTTTTATGCGCGAAATCGAAATCGATGAATCAGACCTGGAATCCACCGGTGCAGACGCTGAAATTAAGGCGTATATAAAAGATGATATTTTTAAGCACATTGCAGTTGATATGGGTGAAAAAATATGCAACACCGTGGTGTTAGATCCCTGGACAGGATACATTACTTCGACCGTTGACGATAAGATCATCCTATCCTATGGAGAACGGGTGGGGATAAAGCCCGGAGACATATTTGAAGTTTATAACAGTACCGATACGTTCCAGGGCATAGAAGGTCACCGATTTTTTATACCGGGTCTTAAGACCGGAGAGATAGAAATAACTGCCGTCTATCCCGACACTGCTGAAGCGGTTCGTATTTCAGGCCAAGACATTCGGACAGGCTTTACGGTTCGGCCAAAAGATTAATTCCACGGGCATAAAAAGTCTATCTTGCGCTAAAAAACCACTTATAATGTTTTTCCCAGTTTGTTTGCGCTCCATTAGGGTTCAACCCTAATGGAGCGAAAGTTTAGGATGCCCCAGATCCGAGGCATCAAGGGCGATGCCGTAGTCGTCTACTGCGAGCCCTTGATAACGAAGGAGATGGGGTATCATAAGCTTTCCCGAAGGGTAAACAAACTGAGATTGTATTAAGAAATTTATATTTCATCTATAGAAGCATTATAAAAAACCTAAACACGTATAATGTTTTTCCCAGTTTGTTTACGATCAATTAGGGGTTAACTTTGTAAGCGGTAATCGGTTGGTCAATCCCTTTTACGGTGACTGAAGGGAGGGTTTCAACTTTTATTTCGCCCGAAAGCTTTTGAAACGTCGCATCGCTGATGAGAATTTCACCGCCCTTTGCCATGCTTTGCAGCCGAGCGGCGATATTGACCGGCATTCCGATGGACGTAAATTCTTTGATTCTCAATGAGCCCAAAATGCCGGAAAATACCTTTCCAGTTGATATGCCGATGCCGATTTTCAGCCTCAGTCCATT
>JAQYVT010000136.1 GCA_030145345.1 Desulfobacterales bacterium | reverse complement strand
GCAAAATGGCCTGAGTTCTTCGATTTCGACCCTGTTTTGCAGCCCCTCCCGCCGATTCTCCCTCCACAATAAAAATCTCACTTCGGGCGGGATCCTTTTCCTGACAATCCGCTAACTTTCCGGGCAAAGAATGATCGAATAAAACGCCCTTTCTTCTGGCCAGATCCTTGGCTTTTCTGGCCGCCTCTCTGGCCCTGGCAGCGTCAATGACCTTGCCGAGGATGGCTTTTATTACCGTCGGATTCTCTTCAAAAAAAGACCCAAGGCCTTCATTGACTTGGGTTTCAACCAAACCTTTGACTTCGCTGTTTCCGAGCTTAGTCTTTGTCTGGCCTTCAAACTGAGGCTCAGGGAGCTTTACGCTGATAACCGCGGTCAAACCTTCTCTGACATCATCTCCCGAAAGTTTTTCTTTGACGTTTTTAGCCATTGGAGAATTGGCAAGGTACGAATTGATACTCCGGGTCAGAGCGGATTTGAAGCCCGCCAGATGACTTCCCCCTTCCTTTGTGTTGATGTTATTGGCAAAAGTGAAGAGATTTTCTTTATAGGAATTATTATATTGAAGGGCGATATCGACCAATACACCACTTTTTTCTCCCGAAATAACAACGGGTTTTCGATGGAGCAATTCCTTGTTTCTGTTCAAATACTCTACAAAAGACTCAATCCCCCCTTCGTATAGGAAATCCTTCTTCTTGCCGGTCCGCTCATCCAAAATTTTGATCCGCAGCCCCTTTGTCAGGAAAGAGAGTTCTCGCATCCTTTTGGCCAAGGTCTCAAAGTCGAAAATAACCGTTTCAAAAATGAGCGGATCCGGAATAAAGTGTATTTTAGTCCCGGTTCTTGCGGTTTCACCCCTGATTTCAAGACCGGTTTTGGCTTCCCCTCTTTCGTAGCGTTGATAGTAAATTTTTCCATCCCGATATACTTCAACCTCAAGATATTTGGAAAGTGCATTCACCACGGAGACACCTACGCCGTGGAGTCCTCCGGAAACCCGATATGTTTTATTATCGAATTTTCCGCCTGCGTGAAGTTTGGTCATGACCACTTCCAGGGCCGGCATGTTGGCGGATTCATGCATATCCACGGGAATACCCCGTCCATTGTCCCGGATCACCACGCTGTTGTCCGTCAATAATTTTATCTCAATGAGATCGCAAAACCCGGCCAGCGCCTCATCAATACTGTTATCCACCACTTCGTAAACCAGGTGATGGAGTCCCTCAAAGGCTGTATTCCCGATGTACATCGCCGGTCTTTTTCGGACGGCCGACAGCCCTTCCAAAACTTTGATATCCGACGCTTCATACGTTCTTTCTTCTGTCATCCTAAACCCTCATGGGCATAATGAGACCGACGAAACCTTCATCTGCTTCACCCGTAAGCACGAACGGTTTCGAACTATCCGTAAAATCTAGATGGATGGTTTCACTCTGCATGGATTGAAGTGTGTCAATGAAATATTTTGGATTAAAACCCGCTTCGACACGCTCACCGTTATATTTAATTTCGATATTTTCCTGGGCCTCGCCCAAATCCGGGTTGGTTGAAACGAGATCCATTACATTATTTTCCAGGGTAATTTTAACAGCCCTGTACCGTTCGTTGCTCAAGATAAGCATTTTTCTCATGGCTTCCACTAAAACAGCTTTTCCGATATCGACCGGCGCCTTTTCATTTTTTATGATCACAGCATTATAATCCGGAAAATTGGTTTCTAGAAGACGCATCACCAGAAAAGCATTTTCCTTTTTGGCCACGCAGTTTTTATCTTTGAAACCAATCTCAATGGTGCCGCCATCAGCTGCCATTTTGTTCAGTTCACTCATCCCCTTCTTTGGAATCATAACCCCTTCACTGAGTTCCAGAGATTCAATGTTTTTAAATGATTTGTCAATGAGTGAAAGTCTGTGACCATCGGTTGCGACCATCCTCAACTGAATTTTTTCATCAACCACAACCTTTTCAGTTAACACACCGGACAACTTAAACCCCGCTTCTTCAGCGGTCACCGCGTAAATTGTTTTGTTGATCATATTGACAAGCGTGTCGCCTTCAATGGCAATCATGGCGACGCCTTCGGGTTCCAAAAACGCGGGAAATTCTTCAGGTGAAATAGAGGCCAGATTAAACCGGGCAACACCATCGGAAAGAAATATCCAGTGATTCTCCTTTTCTTTAATATGAAATTCCGGTGATTTTGTTTCTTTTAGAATTTCAAATATTTTTCGTCCGGACAAGGTTATGCTGCCTTCTTCAATCACCTGAGCGTTAATCGTATCTTGGAAACCGAGTTCCAAATCCGTTGCACTGATTCGAACCGTTGAGCCATCTGCGGTGAATAGAATCGTCGACAATACGGGCATGTTACTTTTTTTTTCGATAATACTCTGAACTTTTGAAACGGATTTAAGGAGTTCACTCCGATCAATTCTTATCTCCATTGTTTCCTCCGTTGGTGATTTATTTATTATTCTTTTAAGTCTATAAAAATAATATTAATAATAAAGCCTTGAAGCTTTGTTTGAAAATTAAGCAACCATCTGGTTTTTTACGATTTATTTTCTTAAACCCTTTATAAAGAAATGATCCGTAGCTTTAAGAGAAAAACCCTTATTTTCAAATTTTTCACTTTTTGAACAAAGTTTGATAAAAAGTTGGACAGTACAAAAAGCCTACCCAACTGAACTGTTTAAAATAAACCCTTTTAACTTATTTATATCATTAATAACGGATATTTTTGAATGAATATTTTTTTCAATACGATTAATTGAGTAAATTATTGACGAATGATGTTTATTACCGAATGCTCTTCCAATTTCCTTTAAAGACATATCCGTGTATTTTCTTGTCAGGAAAATGGCAATTTGTCTGGGATAAGAGATTTTTCGATCTTTCTTTCGGCTCAAAAGATCCGAGGGTGAAATCTGAAAATATTTCGCCGTAATTTCTTGAATATGCTCAGGACCAATCTGAATATTAAGTTTATTTTCAAGAATGGATTGCACCATGGAAATATCCATTTTGTTTCCGTAAATCGGTGCATGAATTTTAATTTTTTCAATTTGACGGACCAGATTTTTAAGGTCATTGGTTGAGCTTGCAAGGAAAAACTGTGCGTCCTCTCGAAACTGAAGGCCCTGTTGTTTTGCTTTTTGGTGGACCACTTTCATTTTGGTTTCTTGATCAGGGACCTTTATTTCAGTCATCAGACCCCCTTCAAGGCGGGAACGCAATTGGGGCAAAAGATTTTTAATTTGGCTCGGGGGTGCGGAGGCGGCAACCACCAATTGACGTTTTGATTCCAGAAACGGGCTACAGAGGGAAAGCAGTTCTTTTTGTGTCTTGTCCAGAGATGCGATGGTCTGAATGTCGTCGAGCAACAATAGTCGAGGGGCTATTTCATCTCCCCAGAAACCGTTAATTCCGTCAGGAGTCGTTTTTTCAAATTTAGAAATAATATTTTCAGTTGACAGGTAAATGGCCTTTTTATCAGGGTCTTTTTTCATGGCCTCATTGCCGATGGCGTGCAAAAGATGGGTTTTCCCAAGGCTCCATTTGCTATAAATATAAAGAGGGTTATACTTGGAAGATTGGTTGTTTGCAACATCAAGCGCTGAGGAGCAGGCCAGCCCGTTGGAACGGGCTTTAATAAAACCGGAAAAGGTGCGGGACGGATCCAGTCCAAGGGGAAAGGATGTTTTTGAACGCTGAGGAATACGTTTCTTTTTTTCTTTTGTTTTGCTTCGAAGGGTCCGGTAAGAAAAGCGGATGGCCGGTTGGGCACCCGCAATATCTTGCAACAGCAGTCGTATGGGGTCAATGTAATTTTCAGAGAGCCAGGCTGCAACGAATTTGTTTGGAACCTCAATAACGGCCAATTCCGAGCTGATCTCCAGAAGGGATGTTTGTGACAGCCACGTTTTAAACTCGGAGTTAGGAATATCGTCCTTGATGTTCCGTTTTATTTTGCTCCATATTTCATTTTTGGTTGTCATGGAAAACAGTTGTGGGTTAATAGAAAGGTTTTAAAAAAAACAGTGTATTCTAGATATTTTTTGAAAAGATAGCAATGAAAATATATCTTTCACCAAAAGGAGGAAAAAATGACGTATTCAGTTGCTTTAGCTGGAAAAGGGGGTACCGGTAAAACCACAACGGCGGGTATGCTTGTCAAATACCTGGTGGAAAAAGGAAAAACGCCTGTATTGGCAGTAGATGCCGATGCCAATGCGAATCTTAATGAGGTATTGGGTCTGGAGGCAGGGGAAACACTCGGCGATGCCAGGGAAGACATGAAAACAGGTGTCTCACCGGGTATGACAAAAGATATTTATATGGAGATGAAACTTCAGGAAGCGATCGTGGAGTCCAAAGGATTTGATTTGATTGTCATGGGTCGTCCTGAAGGTTCCGGATGCTATTGTGCGGCCAATACGCTTTTAACGCAATACCTGGAAAAGTTGATGGATAACTACAGGTATCTCGTGGTGGACAATGAGGCGGGCATGGAACATATCAGCCGGCTTACCACCAATAACATTGACGTGCTCCTTGTGGTATCGGACGCCACAAGGCGAGGGTTGCAGGCGGCCCATCGCATTGTGGAATTAACGGATGCTCTTAAATTGAATATCAGCAAAAAAGTGGTTATGGTCAATCGGGCAAAACCGGGCCAATCGGAGGCTTTGGATGAGGCGCTGAGCCAATACAAAATGGATTTCATCGGTACTGTTCCGGAAGATTCCGAAGTCCAGCTGTTTGACCTGGAAGGAAGGCCGACTGTGGAATTGCCGAGCGAAAATGAAGCCATGAAAGCCGCATACCGTATTTTTGACGAAATAATTCCATAAATAGCCCCATATATTGTATATTAGTTATGTCTTATACAATATGTGGGGTTGGCGATTCGTCAGGAAACCCTTTCAAATTACAGGCAAAAACCCCTTGACAACGTTATAATAATCTTCTAGTTTACAGCCGATGGCCTCGGAAGCAGGGGTATTTTTTTGCGCTGGCTATGTAAAATATTTCACAAGTGAGTTCCGTTACGTTTTCTATAGAGGAATTATTCCATTATCTCTATCGTCTAATGGATGGTTTTTTTAATAAAGAAAGATGGTTTTTTTATATGAGGCCGTGGTCAAAAGCCACGATTGTGAACAAACAAAGAATCCAAGAAGGAGGTACACAAATTGGCCTTTGAGATTCCCGAACAGCCCTATTCCGGAAAAATAGGGGAAACAACACTGGGTGTCGGTGACGGCGCCGTAAAACTGGGTGGAGGAGACTCATACCCGTTCCATCTCTTTGAAGGCAGTATGCCCAATGCCCCCAAGGTAGCCATGGAAGTCTGGGATTATGACCCTTCAGAAGAATGGGCCGAGGCGGCGATAGCACCGTTTAAGGATGTAATTGCCTCCCCTGAAGCATGGGCAAAAAAATGCGTGGACGAGTATGGGGCTGAATTAATTGTGCTGCAGTTAAAGGGTACGGATCCAAACGGAATGGACCGCACTGCAGATGAGACCGCGGAAATCGTCAAAACAGTTGCCGATGCGGTTGATGTGCCCCTGGTCCTGTGGGGAACCGCCAACAACGCAAAAGACGAAGAGGTTCTGAAGAAGATCTCGGAAACCTGCGAGGGCAAGAATGTTTGCCTCGGACCGGTGGAAGAGGCGAATCACAAGGGTGTGGGTGCCAGCGCTCTCGGCTATGGCCAAGCCATTGTTTCTTCCTCTCCCATCGACGTGAACCTGGCCAAACAGCTCAACATTCTGCTCGGTAATCTGGGTGTTAAAAGCGATAAAATTATCATCGATCCCACCACCGGTGGTCTGGGATACGGCATGGAATATTCATACTCCGTCATGGAAAGGATCATGATGGCGGCCTTGACCCAGGAAGATGATAAACTGCAGATTCCCATGATCTGTAATCTGGGAAATGAAATTTGGAAGTGCAAAGAAGCCAAAGAGCCCATTGAAGAGGCCCCAACCCTGGGTGATCCTGAAAAGCGCGGAATTATGATGGAGTCTGTTGCGGCCGTCTGTTACCTGCTGGCTGGCGCATCCGTCGTTGTTCTTCGTCATCCGGAAAGTGTTCGGTTGACCAAATCTTTCATTGAGCTGCTTTCAAATGGCGGAACCGCTTCAGGTGTGGCGGATGTCTCCAAAGTTCTCGACCTTGAAGAGGCTGATCTTCTGGCGGTATCTCCCGAACCCAACCTGGATTTCGGGGAACCGGAAGCTGAAAAGAAGCCGGCGGTAGCCAAGGCGGCGCCCGCACCCAAAGTTGAACCGAAAGCGGCAGCCAAACCCGAAGTGAAGGAAGCGCCCAAGGCGGCGCCCGAGCCCAAGGTAGAAGCCAAACCGGAAGTAAAGGAAGCACCCAAAGAGGATCCGGAAGCGAAAGCCAAGGCGAAAGCGGAAGTAAAGGCCAAAGCAGAAGCGGAAGCCAAAGCCAAAGTGGAAGCAGAAACCAAAGCGAAAGCGGATGCGGCAGCAAAAGCAGAGGCGGAAGCGAAAGCCAAAGCAGAGGCGGAAGCCAAGGCGAAAGCGGATGCGGCAGCCGCGGAAGTGGCCAAGCGGGAAGCCGAGGAGAATGCCCTGAGAGAGGCGCGTGCGGAAGAGAACCGAAAGCGTCTTGAGTCCAAGGCCGGCGCTGAAAAGAAACCCGGAACCATGACGGCTGCAAAGGTTCAGAAAACCAAACTCGAAAAGATGATCGAAAATCTCAAACGGATGAGATAAGCGGGTTTGTCGGTTTTGTTTTGAAAGCGGATATCTATTTTAAATAATTACATTTTATATAATAATGAGGAGGAACCTCAAAATGGCAGAAGAAAAAGCAAAGGTTGCCAAAGCCCCGAAGCTGGCTGATCCAATCTTAGCCTCCATCGATGTGGCATCCCAGGAGATGATTGCTCGGTCCCATGATCTCGGTGTGGAAACGATTTTTGATCGAGCTCTAAAGATGAAACCCTGTAACATCGGAATTCAGGGCATATGCTGTAAAAATTGCGCAATGGGTCCCTGCCGTCTGCCGCTCCCCAAGGGTGGCATTCAAGGTGAAGACGACAGAAAAGGGTTGTGCGGCGCCACCGCCAATACCATTGCGGCGCGAAACTTTATCCGCATGATCGCCGGCGGCGCGGCGGCTCATTCCGACCACGGACGAAGCGTGGCCGAGGTCTTTCTTTCCGCTGCAAGAAAAGATACGGACGATTACAAAATTAAAGATACGGTGAAGCTCGTTGCCGTGGCCAAAAATCTGGGGGTTGCCACAACCGTCGAGGTGGATGGAGAAGAGTTGGACCGGGACCTGGACGAGATCGCCGTTGAAGTGGGCGAAACGGCCCTGAATGAATGGGGCAAGGCCGAAGGGGAACTGCTCTATCTCAAGAGAGCCCCCGCGCCCCGTTATGAAATCTGGAAAAAGCAGGGTGTGCTTCCCCGCAACATCGACCGGGAAATTGTGGATATCATGCATCGCACCCATATGGGGGTTGACCAGGACTACAAAAACCTCATCAAACAGGGGACAAGGGCCTCCCTCGCAGACGGTTGGGGCGGATCCATGCTGGCCACCGATCTTCAGGACATCCTTTTCGGTACCCCCTCTCCTCTCCAGTCCGAGGCCAACCTGGGCATTATGAAGGAAGACCACGTGAACATCATTGTTCATGGCCATGAGCCGGTCCTGTCCGAATTGATTGTTGCCGTTTCCGAAAGTCAGGAGATGATCGATTACGCCCATTCCATAGGCGCTAAAGGTATTCAGCTGGGCGGCATCTGCTGTACCGCCAACGAAATGCTCCAGCGTCACGGTGTTCCTTTGGCAGGGACGTTTTTACAGCAAGAACTGGCCATTATTACCGGCGCCTGCGACGCCATGGTCGTGGATGTTCAGTGCGTAATGCAAAACCTGGCCAACGTGGCCAAGTGTTTCCATACCAAACTGATCACCACCCACCCCATGGCCAAGATGGAGCAGGACAATGTGCTGCACATCGAGTTTGACGAACATCATGCCCTGGAAGACGCCAAGCGCATCGTCAAAATCGCCATCGATAATTTTAATAAGCGCGGCTCGGATGTCATGATCCCGAAGCACAAGGCGAAACAGGTGGCCGGTTTTGGCGTGGAGTCCATCGAATATCATCTGGGCGGCAGCTTCAG
>JAQYVT010000019.1 GCA_030145345.1 Desulfobacterales bacterium | reverse complement strand
AATGTTTTTGAATTCTGGTATCCTTACTACCGGCTGAAAGAGGCAGGCGCCCAGGTTACGGTGGTGGGTTCCGGCAGAACCGACGAATTTACCGGCAAACCCGCCACACAGATCCGACCGGATATCAGCGCGGATGCGGTGTCTCCCGGGGACTATGACGGAGTCATTATTCCCGGCGGTTACGCGCCGGATATGATGCGCCGCTTTCCGGCCATGGTCCGAATCGTAAAGGAACTGTTCAATGCCGGCAAGGTCGTTGCCGCCATTTGCCATGCCGGTTGGATGCTGTCTTCGGCCAATATCCTCGACGGCCGCAAAGCCACCTCCTTTTTCGCCATAAAGGACGACATGGTCCATGCCGGAGCCCTGTGGATGGACGAAGCGGTGGTGGTGGATGGGAACCTCATCACCAGCCGGACCCCGGATGATCTTCCGGATTTTATGCGGGCCGTTATTGCCGCTCTCAAATAAACAATTGCAGCAACACCCTAATGTTTTACTGAAAAATTTTATTTTTTTTTAGAATCGAAAAAGTTGTCGAACCCATTAACCTCAGGAGGTAAAATATGCGGATCCTACTGATAGGACAGGCGGCGTTTGCAGCAAACGTACTGGAAAAGTTGATGGAACGGAACGAAACCGTTGTGGCGGTGTATGCGCCGCCGGACCGACCGGGCGGACGAACGGATCCACTCAAAGACGCGGCTGTATCCAAGGGCATCGACGTCTTCCAGCCCACAACCTACAAAGATGATCCGGTTTTTTCCGAGTACACTGAACTCAAACCGGACCTCACCGTAATGGCGTTTGTGACGGATATTATCCCGGCGCGCTTTTTTGAAGTTCCCACCCACGGCACCATCAATTATCATCCGTCCCTGTTACCGCGCCATCGGGGTGCCAGTGCCATAAACTGGGCCGTAATCATGGGAGACACCAAAACCGGGCTTAGCATCTTCTGGCCGGACGGCGGCATCGACACCGGATTGATTCTGCTTCAAAAAGAAATCGATATCGGCCCGAACGACACCACCGGTTCTCTTTATTTTAATTCCCTCTTTCCCATGGGCGTCGATGCCATTTTAGAATCCATCGACCTCATAAAAGCAGGCAATGCACCCAAAATTCTTCAGGCCGAAGCCGGTGCAACATACGAACCCCCATGTGATGATCGGATAGCGGGTATCGATTGGAGCACATCGGCAGATGAGCTTTACAACCTGGTACGCGGCTGTGATCCTCAACCCGGCGCTTTTGCGGTGTTAAGCGGTGAAAAGGTTCGTTTTTACGGCGCGAAACGAATCGAGGAAACCGTAGCTGATGCTCCGGGAACCATATTGAATGTTGACGATAAAGGGATTCATATCGCCCTTTCAGGGGGAAGACTCATCGTGGGCAAGGTCCGGCCGGTAAAAGGCGGAAAAATGGCGGCTGCTGAATTTGCCGCTGAAAAGGGATTAAAAGTCGGAGATAAGTTCGACACATAATACCCGCTTTCAAATTTAAAAGGCCTTTGAAAAATGGTTAATTTTTCAAAGGCCTTTTTTAAAAAACGAACTGTCCGCTGAAATTAGGCGGCTTTTTCGATTTTTACCGCACAGACCTTATATTCCGGAATTTTGGCAATCGGGTCAAAGGCGGAATTGGTAAGTATATTGGCCGGGCTTTCTGCAAAATGAAACGGCACGAAAAGCACGCCGGGTACCACCTTATTGCTGACCCGGGCCGGTGCTTCGATTTCACCCCTTCGAGTGGCAAGACGTACCGTTTCACCATCATTAACGCCCAGCGTTTTGGCGTCTTCAGGATTAATCTCTACATATCCGGTTTTCTGCTCGGTATCCAGATGCGGAGAGACACGCGTCATCGTGCCGGTATGATAATGGGCGAACATTCTGCCGGTGGTGAGCCAATAGGGATATTCTTCATCCGGCATCTCAGCAGGATCGAGATACTCGACGGCATGGAAAAGTCCCTTTCCTCGGGTGAACTGATCCTTATGTAAAAACTGCGTTCCTGGATGCTCAGCGTTCGGGCAGGGCCATTGAAGTCCGTCAAGACCGAGCCTTTCGTACGTCATGCCGCCGTAACTTGGCGTCAACGTGGTCATTTCGTTAAAGATTTTTTCAGGACTCTCATAATTCATCTCATAGCCCATGGCTGTAGATAATCTGGAGATGATTTCCCAGTCGTTCAGCGTATTTTCGATGGGATCAATGGCTTTATTCACCTTCATACAGCGGCGTTCGGTATTGGTATAGGTTCCATCCTTTTCAGCAACCGACACCCCGGCAAAGACCACATCCGCCTTTTGTGCGGTTTCAGACAGGAAAATGTCCTGGCACACAAGAAAATCGAGATTTGCAAGGGCCTTTTCGAGATGATTCTGATCGGGATCACTCATTTTCGGATTTTCCCCGATGACATAAAGGGCCTTTAATTTACCATCGATCATGGCCTGAATCATGTCTGTGATGGTATAGCCGATTTTATCCGAAAGCGGTTTCCCCCATGCATTGACAAATTTTTCATTGTTGGCCTCAACCGTCACCGGCTGATAGGCGGGAAATACATTGGGTAATCCCCCCATATCACAGGCACCCTGAACATTGTTCTGACCTCTTAAGGGATTCACACCACCGCTTTTTACACCCACATTTCCGCAAAGCATGGCGATATTGCAGCAGGATTTGACATTGTCCACACCCGTGGTGTGCTGGGTAATCCCCATGGCATAGAGTAATGCCGCCGGGGAATTTGTGGCATAAAGCTCGGACATTTTTTCAAGATCGCTCTGTGCGACACCTGTGATGCTTTCAACTTTATCCGGTGTATATGACTCAACGACGTCCTTAAAATCTTCAAATGCTTCAGTTCTATTCTCAACGTAATTTTTATCGTGCCAGCCGTTCTTGAGAATAATATGCATCATGCCGTTTAACAACGCCACATCGCTGCCGAGTCTCTGGGTGACGGCAACATCCGCAAAACGGGACAGTTGGATATTTCTAGGATCGGCCACAATGAGTTTGGCGCCTTTTTCCTTGGCCCTGAAAACACGCCGGGCAATCAGCGGATGACACGCGGACGTATTCGAACCGATAATAAAAATACACGCCGAATCTTCAATTTCAGCGATGGAATTGGTCATGGCTCCACTTCCGAACGCAGCGGCAAGACCTGCCACTGTGGAAGAATGTCAGAGACGGGCACAGTGATCCACATTGTTGGTTCCGATCACTGCTCTGGCAAATTTCTGGGCCACATAATTCTCCTCATTGGTAATCTTGGCGGAAAGAAGCACACCGACGCTGTCCGGCCCATGGTCGTTAATGATGCTCTTGAATTTGTCGGCCGATGTTTGTATGGCTTCGTCCCATGTGCTTTCCTGTAATTCACCATCTTTTCTTATCATTGGAGATTTAAGACGTTTATCGCTAATCACATGTTCATGAAGATTCCATCCTTTAATGCAAAGTTTTCCCTCATTGACCGGATGCGTTTTCATCGGCAGGGTATCGATGAGCCGGCCGTCCATCACCTGGAAAAGAACACCGCAACCGGTACCGCAATATGAACATGTCGAAGGAATGATTTTAAAATCCATACTTATCGCTCCTTATATTATTTGGAGATTTTTCATTGAATATTGACAACTGTCTTTATCAATTTTTAATCTTCAATCCTTAAATTGGTTTCAGTTCCAACGTGACTTCTTCTCCCAGCATATTAAACGGTGACTGGTCTGCGCTGGTTCCAGTTTTATAATCAAACACATCGGACACAATTCCGTTGACTTTTCGATAGAGCAAACGCAAAGGAATGTCTACCGGGCAGGCGTCCTCGCACAGACCGCAGTCGATACAACGCCCCCCCATATGAACCGCCCGAACCAGATGGAAAATCGGAACTTCCGGAGGAACACTGCCGGTGGCGATCAAGTCCGTATGCTCAAGACTACATTCCTTGCAAAAACAAACCGGACAGATATCACGGCATCCGTAACATTTGAGGCATTTCTGTAACTCATACATCCACCGTTTATATCGGTCTTCCTGACCGAATTCCTCAGCCGCTTTAACATCCATGTTATTGTCTATACCGATCATCATTTTCAAAGGCGCTGCCTTTTCAGGCTCGAGGTAGGAGCAATCCCCATGCTCCTTGAGTTTGGAGGGACAGCAGTTAACGCTGATGGTCTCTATATTGTCCGGCTTCAACTGATTCCAAACATAAAGAACATTCAAGGCCCGCTGATTGCAGTCACGCGTCAAAAGCCCTATTTTCAGTTCCGGATGCGCAGCCGCGATCTTTGTGGCCATCTTTTCAAGGGAATACCGGGCGTTACCGACAATCAAATCGTCGATTTCATCGATATTTTCTTTGGTAAAGCAATGGGGCAACGGGTGCCCTTGTACCATTTTATATCCTAAGAATATGTCGACGCTATCCTGTTCAAGCCACTCTCTCACTTGTTCTTGCATATCATCCTCCCTCCACACTCGCAGCATCCTGCACCGCTTCGCATGAACTTACAATAGCGGACATGTCAAAGTCGCCGGACAGAGGGCTGGGGCCCAATGATTGTATTTTATTCGTAAAACTGGTGACCACTTGTACAAATTTCTGGGCTTCGGCCGAAGATATCCAGTCTAAATGCAACCGACCTTCTAATCCCATAAACGCCAAAAGTTCCTGAAGAAACGTCATCCGTTTAATCGTCATGTAATTACCATACAGGTAATGGCAGTCGCCGACATGTCACCCGCCCACCAGGACGCCGTCGGCCCCGCTCTGAAATGCACGCAAAATGTGGTGCGGCGATATCGTGGCGGAACACATGACCCGGATGGGACGAATATTGGGCGGGTATGCCAGTCGGCTTACACCTGCCAGATCAGCCGCCCCATATGCGCACCAGTTACACATAAAAGCGATGATTTTAGGCTCAAATCTATCTTCTTTCACATTCTTCTCCTTTCCAATGGATTATATGCTCAATGCACTCTTGATTTGGGCGTAAAGTTGGTTGTTGTTAAAGCCCATCAGCGCCGGTGCCTCGGAGGGGCATACTGCAGCACAGGCCCCACACCCTTTGCACAGGGCCGCATTCACTTCAGCCACAAATTTTTGATCGTCAAAGGTGATGGCGCCATACGGACAGACATTGATACATCCCAGGCAACCCGAACAGAGTTCGGCACAAATATCCGAGACGATGCCGCCCACTTTGATATTCTCCAAGGCCAGTACCGTTGAAGCTCTTGCGGCTGCAGCCTGCGCCTGGGCAATGCTCTCCTCGATGGGTTTCGGGTAGTGTGCCATGCCGCACATAAAAATGCCGTCATTGGCAAAATCGACGGGCCTTAATTTCTGATGGGCTTCCAAAAGCCATCCGTTGGAGTCCAAGGGGACTTTAAAAAGCTGGGCCAATGGATGGTCCCAGTGAGAGACAATGGACGATGCAAGGCAGAGAATATCGGCCCTTACGGCCAATTTGTGGTTCAAGATTCGGTCTGTAAACTCCACGATGACTCGGTCTCCGTCAGATCTGACCTCAGGTTTTTGATCCGGGGAATATGTAAAAAAGAGTACCCCGGCAGCTCTTGCCTCTCTATAGAGGTCTTCCCTTTTTCCATAGGTTCGCATATCCCTGAAAAGAATCGACACATTTACATCCGGATTCTTCTGTTTAAAGTCGAGAGCGCTTTTAACGGAATGGGTACAACATACCTTTGAACAATAGGGACGTTGATCATCTCTGGATCCGACACACTGAATGAAGACAACATTTTTAGCTTGCTCGATTCTGGGATCGTTATTCTGAAAAAGGCCATCGAGTTCCAGATGGGTCATCACGGCGGGGTGTTCTCCGTAAAGGTATTCATCGGGTTTATATTCTTTGGCGCCGGTGGCGATTATGGTCACACCATGCTCGACGGTTTTTACGGATTCTCCATTGCGCAATTCGGTCTTGAAATTTCCCACAAAACCCTCAACATTGGATATGCTTGTTTGGGTATGCATGGAGATTAGGTCTTGGGATTCCACCGCTTTTACAAGTTCTGTTACAAAAGATCCAACATCTTCGTTTTTATGTGTTTTACCCAACAATAACGCATTGCCGCCCAACGTGTCGGACCGTTCAACGAGATCCACCGGATATCCCTGATGTGCCAGGGAAACGGCGGCCGTCATTCCGGCAATCCCTCCGCCAATCACCAGCGCCGAGTGCGTTACGGCTAAATCGGTTTGCTTCAACGGCGTTAGGAGATTGGTTTTTGCCACGGCCATGCGTACAAGATCTTTGGCTTTTTGGGTGGCGGCATCCGGATCGCCCGAATGTACCCAGGAATCATGATTTCTGATGTTGGCCATCTCAAAGAGATATTTGTTCAAAGAGGCATTGATGAGTGTTTCCTGGAACAGCGGTTCATGGGTCTTGGGGGTACAGGCGGCCACCACCACACGGTTGAGGCCCTTTTGTTTGATGATATCCGTCATTTTTTCCTGGGTGTCTTGGCTGCAGGAGAACAGATTTTCTTCGACATACGCCACATTCGGTAGGGTTTTGGCGTATGTTGCAACTTCTGGAACCCTTACCACACCGCCGATATTAATACCGCAGTTGCATATAAAAACCCCGATTTTGGGGGGTTCCTCACCAACATCTCTTTCCGGAGGGAGTTCGAGTATCTTTGTCCGGGTGTTGCGGGCCGAGGCCAGATGCTCTGTTGCTGCACAGGCCGAAGCACTGGCTTCCATAACCGACTGTGGGATATCCTTGGGGCCGGTAAATGCGCCACAGGCATAAATCCCCGGTACGGAAGTGGCCACCGGATGGAAACTGTCGGTCTGCGTAAAGCGGTAGTCATCAAGTTCGATACCGATACGCTCGGAAAGATCGGCAACATCCTGGTTGATTTCAAGACCCACGGACAGCACAAACATATCAAAAATTTCCGCTGCGATTGTTCCGTCTTCCTGGATATAGCGAACCGATATATCATCGGTTCCGGGCACCGGATCTATGGAGTGAATCCGGGACCGGACAAACCTGACGCCTCCCTTTTTGGCATTTTCATAATATTTGTCAAAGTCTTTGCCGTGGGTGCGCATATCCATATAGAATACCGCACAGTCCAACGGTTCGGTGCTGTGCTCTCTGGAAATTACGGTTTGCTTAATTGCATACATGCAGCATACCGAAGAACAATACGCATTATCACATCGATTGAGGTCTCTGGAACCGACACACTGCAGCCAGCCGATTTTTTTGGGCTCCTTCTTGTCCGAAGGCCTGATCAGATGCCCCATATACGGGCCGGTGGCAGAGAGGATTCTTTCAAATTCCAGAGCGGTCACGACATTGGGCAGCTTGGCGTACCCGTAACTATCGAATCGGCTCGGATCAAAGGCTTCAAATCCAGGCGCAAGGATGATGGACCCCACGTCCAGCTCAACAACCTCATCTTGCTGAGAGTGATCGATGGCTTCAACCGGGCAGAACTCGGCACATATTTTACATCCGCCGGTTTTAAAATGTACACAAACGGATCGGTCAATGGCCGGCGTATTGGGAACCGCCTGGGCATACGGCACATAGATCGGCCTTCGGGACGCCAACCCGGCATCATATTCGGATGGAATTGGTTTGACGGTATGTTTGGCGATGTCTTCTATCTTTAAGTGGCCGGTGGGGCACACCGATATACAGGCACCACACCCCAGACAGACTTCGGATTGATCCTGAAAAGGGGTATCCACTTTCATGTCTACACCCCTCCCGGTCAAACCGATGGCGCTGTTGCCCATTTTATCACAGATACGGGTACAAAGACCGCACAGGATGCAGGTGTCATCTCTAATCTTAAAGCGTGGTTCCTTTAAGTCGTATTGCACCGCAAGTTCATTAATGATGGGCACATCCGGACAGCGGGCAAGCAATAGCTCCACAATCAGTTTTCGACCTTCGTGAACTGAATCGGTGTCGGTTCTGATTTCCATTCCTTCCCAGATGGGATAGTTGCAGGCGGTCACAAACCGGGTGCGACGGCCGTCAAAAAGCTCTACCGTGCATAACCGGCACATTCCGGCGGGTTCAAGAGCCTTGTGATGGCACAGGGTCGGAATTTCAACCCCGTATTTTTCAGCAACTTGAAGAATAAATTGTCCTTCTTCTCCCTGAACTTTTTTTCCGTTAAGCTTAAACTTAATCATGGATTTTAACCTTATTATATCCGAAGATTATTTAATGAGAATGGCATCGAACTTACAGGCATCGTAGCAAATGCCACACTTGATACATTTTTTTTGCTCCATTTCGTGGGGCGCTTTCTTTTCACCGGTAATGGCTTCTTCAGGACATCGTTTGGCACAAAGCGTACAGCCGTTGCAGGCCTCCTCATCGATTTCATAATGAAACAGCGGTTTGCAGACCCCTGCCGAACATTTTTTGTACCGAATATGAGCCTCGTACTCCTCCCGGAAATAAAGAATCGTGGTTAAAACCGGATTCGGAGCCGATGTTCCCAGCCCGCAGAGGGAAAATTTCTGGATCATCATGCCCAGTTCTTCCAGGAGTTCGATATCGCCCTCTTTACCGTTTCCTGCGCAGATATCGGTCAAAATATCGTGCATGGCCAATATCCCTTCTCGGCATGGATTACACTGACCGCAGGACTCCTCTTTGAGAAAATCCAGGAAATACCGGGCCACATCCACCATACAGGTGTCCTGGTCCATGACGATCATACCACCGGAGCCCATCATGGACCCTACTTTTGTTAACTCGTCAAAGTCGACATTCAAGTTTAAAAATTGTTCCGGAATACATCCCCCCGACGGCCCTCCGGTTTGAACCGCTTTAAATTTTTTCTTTCTGGGAACGCCGCCGCCGATGTCAAAAACAATGTCTTTCAACGAAATTCCCATGGGTACTTCCACCAGCCCGGTGTTCTTTATTTTTCCCACAAGACTGAAAACTTTTGTGCCCTTGCTGTGGGTGGTTCCCATCTTGGCGTAATTGTCGGCACCTTTTAAAAGAATAACCGGAACATTGGCATAGGTTTCCACATTATTGAGATTTGAAGGATTTTGCCTGAAACCTTTTTCCACGGTATGGACATACTTGGCCCGGGGTCTTCCGACTTTGCCTTCCAAAGAGGTCATCAGAGCGGTTGACTCACCGCAAACAAAAGCGCCGGCTCCGGTTGAAATCCTGACATTGAAGCTAAAATCAGAGCCGGCGATGTTATCGCCGAGCAACCCATATCTTTCAGCCGCTTTGATCGCCGATACCAGACGTTTTACAGCCAATGGATATTCATTGCGAACATATAAAAAGCCTTGATTGGATCCTATGCCCCGTGCCGCAATCAACATTCCCTCTAAAACGCTGTGAGGATCGCCTTCGAGTATGCTGCGATCCATGTAAGCGCCGGGATCACCTTCATCGGCATTACAGATGATATATCTATCGCCGTCATGTCTGGCGCAGGTTTCCCATTTGATTCCGGCCGGAAATCCACCGCCACCGCGGCCCCTGAGTCCCGACGCCTTGACCTGCATAATAATTTCTTTGGGCTCCATATCATGGAGTGCCTTAAGGAAGGCAAAATATCCATCCTTGGCGATAAATTCTTCAATACTGTCCGGATCGATATATCCGCAATTTCGCAGGGCGATTTTAACCTGTTTATGATAAAAGGGGATCTCTTCCAGAAAAGGAATCTCTTCGAGCGGTGTTACACCTGCCAGGGGGTTTTCGATATCATCTTCCAGAAACGATCGCGGATCGCGCATTTGTCCCAGAATCCACTTTTTCTTAAAATTGTTTTCGTTATAATCCTGAATGGTCTCTAAAATCTTGTCCTCGGTAATATTTTTATACATTACCCGTGGTTTACCGGGCCCTAATATTTCAACCAGGGGTTCAACTTCACAGAAACCGATGCAGCCGGTTTGGCTGATATCGATACCGTTTCCATTGGGAAACTCTTGAATCGCCCGATCAAATGATGCCTTGGCCCCGGCTGCGATACCGCAAGAAGCCATTCCGATGTTTACCTTGACGGCGTCCGGGTAATAGAGCCGCTTGCTGTATTCCTCACGGATTTGCTCTAGATCTTTTACTGACTGGATTTTCATGGCGCTGGCCTCTTAAATTTTATTCATACTGATCTAAAATTTTGTTCACCTGGTCGTAAGAAATGTGACCATGCATGTCTTCATTGATTTTGACCACGGGTCCAAGGCTACAACAACCGATACACCGCACCGTTTCTAAGGTAAAGCGCTGGTCCTCGGTGGTTTCCCCGTCATGGAGGTTCAAGGCCCCTTCAATTCTTTCGCGAACTCTTTCCCCGCCTCTGACATGGCAGGCCGTACCGAGACAGATCGATATGATGTTTCTGCCTCTGGGCTCAAGGCTGAACGTGCTGTAAAATGTCGCAACACCGTAAATCTGGCTGTAGGGTACGTCAAGTTTGGTGGAAAGATAAGCGAGGGCCGGTCGGGGTAGAAAATTGTAACACCGTTGGATCGCCTGAAGAATCATAATCAGATTTTCTTTGTCGTTATTAAATTCATCGGCGATGATATCATCAAGCTCCATATAATCGATATCTATGGATGGAACACTTTCAAACTGAACGCTTTTATTCTGAGCTGCCTGACTCATATGCTCACCCCCCCCATGAAACAAGATGAATTGGCATGAATTATACTAAGCTTTTACCTGATTTTTGGGCATCGGTATGTTTACAACCGGGCAGTTTTCAACGCAGTTCCCGCAGCCCGTACAGAGATCCATATCGATACTACGCGCCCGTTTTTTAACCTTTACTTTAAAGTTTCCGGCGGAACCCTCCACAGATTCCAGATCCGCGTATGTGATAATTTCAATATTCAGGTGCCGGCCGACCTCGACCAGTTTGGGTGAAATAATTCACATAGCACAATCATTGGTGGGGAAAGTTTTGTCCAGCTGAGCCATAACTCCGCCAATGGAAGGGGATTTTTCGACGAGATAGACATAATATCCCGAGTTGGCAAGATCCAGAGCGGATTGCATTCCGGCAATCCCTCCACCTAAAACCAGAACCGATCCGATTACATCTTTGGGCATCGTTCTATCCTCCTTGGGAAAAGAGCAATTTTAGGGCAATATGTCGAAAAGTAACGATAACGTTACGTTAGAGTGAACCAAGCAGTTTAACTATAAAGTATTCTGAGGTTTGTCAATAAAATTCTAAGGTTTGTTGGGGGGATGACAATGGAGAATTTTTAAAAAGATATGCCCTTTTTGAATAGAAGTGTAACGGGAAAGCGGGTTATCATAATTGAGCGCTTGAAAATAATACGAGATCCTAGTCGGGAATAAATTTGAGTTTTAAAGAATCTCCCAACCCAAAAAGTGGCTGGGAGATTCTTTTGTCCTAAGCGGCAAGACGGAACGCTTTTTCAGTTGCGTTCCGGATTTCGTCGGGTGTAAACGGTTTGGCAAGATAATCGACAGCGCCCAGCCTTGAGGCTTCCACTGCCGTCTCGATACTGGCATACCCGGTAATGATAATGACCATGGTTTCCGGTCTCCGGTCACGAATCGCTTTTAGAAGTTCCAGATCTTTTACATCGGGCATTTTCAGATCCAACAGAACAAGGGTGTAAGCGCTTTCTTCTATTTTCTCAAGTGCCTCGGTTTTGGTGACGGCCTGATCCACACTAAAACCTTTTTTGGAGAGTATTTTCCGGATATTATTGTTGACAGCGACTTCGTCATCAACCACCAGAATTCCAGCCGGAACCATTTCTTTCGAAATCTCTATGACCTCTGCCGGACGTTCGGGCGCTTTTTCCATCATCTGTGCAACGTTCTGCTTGAGTTCTTCATAGGGCATAAAAGCAACCCCTTCGTGCTGCATGTTCAAAACATATTCAGGACCGGTTATCGAAACCGTTTCTTCGTAGTTAAACGGAGAATCGATGCCGATCAGTTTTTCACCGTCAAACCCTTTCGCTTTGGCAGCCTTTCTCTTTTTAGCCTTTAACTGGGGACATTCTCCGGTCTTGTTCCCGCCCTTACACGTCGCCCCGAGCTTTTTGAAAATATCACAGACCATATTCCCCAATGCACAGTAATTTTCAAGGGTTTCCGGTGCTGCTTCCACCACCGGCATATCCGAAGGACCCAACCTGTCTACAAAGTCCTCACCGGTATATTTTGCCACATCATCTCTGTCAAAGGGGATATCCACATCAATGATCTCTTTTTCCTTCTCCGTTATCACCGCCTCGGTTAAATCTCCGGACAGGGCCAGTTTAACCGTAGATCTCAACTCATCGGGAGTGAACGGTTTGGAAAGATAGTCCAGAGCCCCGAGCCGTATGGCTTTAACCGCCGTATCTGTGGATGCATAGGCGGTCATCATTATCGCTTTGGTCAGCGGCCATTCCTTTTTAACCAGTTTCAGAAACTCAAGGCCATTCATCTCGGGCATAACGATATCCGAAATAAGAAGCGAAAAGGAATCCTTGGCCATTTTTTCCAGGGCCTCTTTGGCGCTGGTTGCGCGAATGACCTCGTAATCGTTTTTGGAAAGGATTTTTTCCACATTTTGACAGATCTGTTTTTCATCATCGACCACCATAATTTTTGCTGCTGTTCCCATTTTTTCCTCCTTAAAATGAATTTCATCTGTTATTTTTTATGTAAATTTATGTTTCATGGTATAATGCATCTTACCCGGCATCTATGCATGTTGCGTGCCAAAAGAGGCCCAGAACGCTAAAAGCTTGTTTTTATTCAATATAAATCAAAGGAATACTTGGGTCGAAACGGATGTGTATAAAAAAAATATACGCATCCCCGTTGGACATGAGAACAGGTTTGCGTGGGAAGTGAATTTGAAATTTATGTTGAGCGTCAAAAGAATAAACGAGACAATCAGTTGATAATATTTATATAAATTATTTTTGCAAAGAAACTTCAAGGGGTGGAAGGAGGCCCTTTCAGGATGCTGAAATGAAAATATATGGATTGTATAAAAAAAATATACACCGTATAAATATTGACGGTTTCGTAAAAAGTCTTTTGTGAGCGACATCGAGCAATTTTGGAGAAAGATTCATGACGCGTCTGGTGTTAAAAATTGCAAGCTGTTTGAGGGTGTTAGCCCGAGTTCTTGCAATTTAGCCAGGCGAGTCATGAATCCCAAAATTGCTTGCGGAGCGAGCAAAATCAGACTTTTTACGAGTTCATCAAATATTCGATGGTTCACGAATCTGACCGGGGGTGTCGGGGAATTTTTATATGGTGTTTTTTGATTAACGATTGAAAGTTGGTTCTTTGCAGCCCAACTTTTTCTGCTGCACGGGTGACGTTCCAATTGTTTTTCATCAACGCATTCATGACAAAATTCTTTTCAACTTTGGCAACCGCTCGCCGCCGGATCTCTTTTTTGATTCTTTTAAGTTCATCGTTGGTTGAAGGAATATGGTCGATGAGCTGTTCGATATCCGCGACGTCCCCGACTAGCGGAAGTTCTTTGAGCGTAATTTGATCCCCCTCGCACAGTATGACGGCCCTTTCGATGACATTTCTCAATTGTCTGACGTTCCCCGGCCAATCATATTCCGTTAATCGCGTGACAGCCGTATCCTCGAATCCGGAAATCCTTTTGCCAAAGCTTTGGTTGAACTGTTTTAAGAAATGGTAGGATATGGGCAAAATATCCGTTTTCCTCTCCCTGAGCGGGGGAACCATAATCGGATATACAAAAATTCGATAATAGAAGTCTTCTCTGAAGAAACCTTGGGCCACCATGTCTTTGAGGTCCTTATTGGTGGCAAAAATCAAACGAACATCCACTTTTTGATTAACCGTGCTTCCCAACGGTAAAAATTCGCGGTTTTCTAAAAACCGAAGCAGTTTGCTTTGAACGTTGATACTGATGTTGCTGATTTCATCCAGGAATACGGTCCCGCCATCCGCCAGCTTGAATATACCCTCTTTAAGGGTATGCGCCCCTGTAAAAGCGCCTTTGGCGTGACCAAACAACTCGCTTTCCAGAAGGTTGTCCGATAACGTTCCGCAATCTACCGCAAAAAACACCTTGTCTTTTCTGGTACTGTTGGCATGGACCGCCCTTGAAATCAATTCTTTTCCGGTTCCGCTTTCTCCGTAGACAAGGACCGTCGAATCGGTGGGGGCAACCTTTTGTACCATGGAGACCACCTTTTTTATTTTAGGACTGTCTCCAATGAGCTGATGAGAAAATGATTTCAACCGAACTTTTTTCTGCATAAGCCGCTGGTTTTGAAGCAACATTTCTCTTTCCACAAGAGACTGATGGACAACCGAACGCAGTTCGTGGGGGGTAAACGGTTTTGGGAGATAGTCAAACGCGCCCATCTTCATTACTTCGACCGCCGAGGAAACACTGGCATATCCTGTAATTACAATGACCATGGTTTCCGGGTGGGTCTCTTTTAGACGCCGCAAGACCTCCATGCCCCCCAGGTTGCTCATTTTCAGATCGGTGACCACCACATCGAACGGTTCCGCTTCCAACATTTTCAGCGCATCATAACCATTGAGGGCGTACTTGACTTCATAGTCCATCTTCGTCAGTATTATTACGCAATTCCTACAGATGGCCGGTTCATCATCGACAATGAGGATACGGGGATCATGGATTGCCATCTTGTTTTCCTCGGTTTTGGGGAAGTCTGATGGTGAAAGTTGTTCCCTGACTTTGGTTGCTTTTGACATCGATCGTCCCGCCGTGTTGACCGATGATGCCATGGGTAATGGCCAATCCAAGCCCGGTTCCGCTGTCCTTGGTGGTAAAAAAAGGTTCAAAAATTTTATCTGTATTCTCTCCGGAAATCCCTTTGCCGGTGTCGCTTATGGCAATTTCAACAACCTTATCCTGTGGAATAAATTGAGTTGAAACCGTGATGGTTCCTCCAGAATCCGTTGCGTCTGTGGCGTTGAGTATGAGATTGATAACCGCCTGTTGTACCTGATCTTTATCCATCAGCACCGTCGGCATGTCATCGGAAAGGTTCGATACGATGGTTAAATCATGGAATGTCGCCTGTTTTCGAGTTAACTCGATACATTCACCCACAATTTTGTTGATATTGTAATGCGTTTTGGCGGGTTTTGTCTGGCGGGCAAAATCTAGAAGACTGGTAACGATCTTGCGACAGCGAAGGGTTTCATTGGCGATGGTTTCCAATTCCTCTTGAATGGGGTCATCCGGGGCGATATCCTCCTGGATCAACATGGTGCTGGTTAGAATTGTGGTTAAAGGGTTATTGATTTCATGGGCCACACCGGCGGACAACCGGCCGATGGATGCCAGTTTGTCCTGTTTCATCATTGCCTGCCGAGCATTGATATCGGCCGTAATATCCCGGGACAGCTCAATGGCGCCGATCACTTGGCCGTTTTCAAACAGAGGATATGCAGAGATTGAATAATAGATATTTTTATTGTTCTTGTCTTTATGGACATGGGTTTCCTTGGAAGATTTATGTGTCTTGAGCGTTCGCACGAGGGGGCATTGATGATTCTCACCGGAACATGCTGATTTTTGCCTGTGCGTAATTTCATAACAGTACCGACCGATGGCCTCCTCTTTCTCCAGCCCCAATTTGTTCAGCAGGGTTTCATTGATATCCAGAACCCGATAGTCGGATCCAATTATCATAATGTCTTCCTGAATCAGCTCATTGATGAGAATATCATTCATGGCCCTGTTTCGGTGGTATTCCCTGAGTTTTTTTCTCATTGCAATTTTTTCAAAGGCTCTTATCAGGGCCAATTCCAAGGCGTCATCGTTGATTGGCTTTGTGATAAAATCGGTGGCTTCAAATTTTAAACTTTTTATGGCCAGATCTAAATCCCCATGGCCGGTGAGCATGATGACCTCTGTTTCTGGATTTTCGTGTTTAATTTTTCGAAGAAGCTCGATACCGTCAATGCCGGGCATTTTAATATCGGTAATGACCACCGGGATGTCGGTATTTTTGAAGATGTTTAGGGCATCCGCCCCATTTTCGGCGGTAAGAACCTTATAGCCGATATCAGACAAAGATATATTCAGAACCTCGCGGATATCCGGTTCATCATCCACCAGTAAAATTGTTTTTTCCATCATTCAACATCCTCTACAGGGAAAGTTATACTAAAACAGGTTTCTCCTTCTTCATTGGTCGCCACTTTTATGTCTCCGCCGCAATCTCTGATTATACCATAACTGATCGAAAGGCCGAGGCCGGTCCCTTTGCCGACTTCTTTAGTGGTGAAGAACGGCTCAAATATCTTGTCTGATATATCTTCAGGAAGCCCTGCCCCTGTATCGGTGATCTCGACAACGACCGTTTCTCCCACGAGTTTTGTTTTAAGCGTGATCTTTTTGGTGCCCAAGGGCGGCTCGGCAGATGCCCGCTTTTCCTCGATGGCGTCCTTGGCATTTAAAATAAGGTTTATAAAAACCTGTTCCAACCGGCTGGGATCTGCCATTATCTCGGGCAGTCGTTTATCAATATCCCAGACCACGTCGATTCCCCTGGCTTTGAGTTGCTGGCTGAAAATTTCAAAAGCTCTTCCCAGCACTTCGTTGACCTGAACCTTACCCAGAACCACATCCGATTTTCGGGCAAATTGTCTCATATGATTGATAATTTTGGCCGAACGGTCAACATTGTGGTCGATCATCTCAAGCATGTTGTAAAGAAGATCATTGTCGATGGAATGGTCTTGATCCAATTTTTTTATAAAGAAATTACTTGCGGTTTTAATGACCGAGAGCGGTTGATTCAATTCATGGGCAATGCCGGTGGCCATTTCTCCCAGGGTTGCCATTTTGCCGGCATGAATGAGTTGATGTTCGGCGTCAAGCCGCTTGGTAATGTCGCTGGTGGTAACAAGCAGCACTTTTTGTCCCAGATACTCCGACGGCGAAATCCGAATCGCCACAAAAAGTGTTTTGCCGTCTTTATTGACATGTTTCGCTTGGTTTACGTAAGCAGATGTCATTATTTTGAAAGCATAATGGTCTCTTTCCTCATCGAGGAATAAATCCAGAAAGGATCTTTGGGTGATCTCATCCTTTTCATATCCGTAAACATCGGTAACACTTTTATTGCAGTCGAGTATTTTAAGGGTACTCACGTCCAACACAAAGACGGCGTTGGGGATGTTGTTGAAAATGGCGTAATATTTTTTCTCTGATTTTTCAAGCCGCTCTTCAAGTTGCTTCATTCGGGTTATGTCGAGGCAAACTTCCATGACAGCAACGATTTTGCCCTGTGCGTCCAAAATTGGAGACGTTCTGGCAACCCAATACGTTCTCGTCCCGTCTTTACTCAAGCCGGTTTCTTCGCCGTAATGGGCCTGGCCGTCTTTAAAAGTTTTTTCAACCGGACAGATCTTACATTTTTCATCGCGCTGCTTATAAACACGATAGCAAAAATTATTCGGCGTGGGATTGAAAGTTTCCGCAAACTCTTTATTGTAACTGATCAGCTTATAGTCTTTGTCCTGAATCGTAATCAGACAGGGTACAAGCTCGAACAGGTTCTGGTATTCGTCCCGCTGTTTTTTAAGTGCAGCCTGCTTTTCAACAATTCGTGTGCCCATCTTGTTTATGGCCGTAAACAGTTGGCCCATTTCATCGTTCTGATCAATGCCGATATCGTTTGAATACTCGCCTTTGGCAATAAGATCGGTTGTGCTGATCAGCTTTTTAATGGGCTGATTTACAAATTTTAATACAAAAATGAAAATAATGGCGGATGTTACCAGGAAAGCAAAAACAGCCAGAACGATGATACCGTTTTCAAAAAAAGATATTTCTTCATCGGTTTCTTTTAGGGAGACCACAACATCGAGGGCTCCCAGTATCTTCTTCCCCTCAGGATGTACATGGCAGGAATCCGACGAACAGCCGGTATTGTTGCGGATCGGGCTGATAATACCCAGGAGGCGGTGACCTTGTGAAGAATGAAATATTCGTGTCTTCTGCAACAGGCGGAGCTCAGACAGAGGGGGATCCGACCGGTGGCATACATCACAGGCCTCTGCTTTTATGTTGGTGGTCACTTCGAGTTCCGAAGGCCGGTTTGAAAATTTTATCTGTCCTTTTTTATTGTAGATACGAATGGTATCGATCTCTTTCTGTTTGCTGATGTTGTTTATGATATGGTTAATATCATCCCTTGAGTTGATCATCATCGCATAATGGGCACCGAGGATAATGGTATTGCTCAATCGGTCGGTTCCCTCCATAATATCTTTCATGACCTTTTTCGTCTGATAATTAATATTGAAGTAGGCCCATGTAGATATGCTTAGGAGTAACGTCAGACCCACGGAAAGGATGAGTTTTGAGACCAGGTTAATACGAAGATGTTTAAACATTTTGAACATGGTTTAGTGTTTGTTAACCCCTGTTCTGTTTCGGTCGATGCGAGTTATACGTTTAACTGCAAGCGGTGCTTCCGGCCCTTTGAAATTATATTGGGTTCGGATCATCAAGATATTTATTATCATTACAGTATAATTTTTTCAACAACTGGTCATGACTTTCAGATTAAACCCTCTTTTTAAAGGATCCTTTGCCATTAATTGGGGTGTTTTTTCTTTAATCTTGCGAAAAATTTTGTTAGGTTTTATTATTTAAGCAGCCGAAGAGGGCGTAAACATTAATTTAGGGGGTTAGTCATGGGACCTGGAGACTCCGACATCGGGGGCAAATTTAATGCAGACTCGGAAAACGACCCGTATAACGAAGAATATTCACTCTGGAAAAAGAAAGAGACGGGAAAATTCGGATCTAATCTATTTAAAAAATTCGATGGAATCCCGCTGTCCAGATTCGCGATAGGATTTTTGATTCTGGCCCTTCTCTTGACCCTGCTGTTTACCAGAAGCCGGAGCACCGCAGTAGACGACAGAATCCTGGCTTTAGAGAACCGGATGACAAAGCTTGAAGAAAGCATCGCCAAATTTGAAGCGATCGATGACAGAGTTGCGCAAATCTGGGAGCAGGCCCAAACTTTTGAACAATTCAAAGAGCGTTTCGATCGTTCTGAAGCATCTCTGATGTTAAGAATGGATCATATTGCGAAAAACATAGACAGCATGCAAAAACAGATGGGCAAATCCAGCGCTCGGAAGACGAAATCCTCAACCACCACCGTATCCAAGAAAACCGCTAAAAAACGCTTTCACACAGTTAAACCCGGAGAAACATTGTATAAAATCGGTCGTCAGTATGGTTTGACGGTGGAAAAAATGCGCCGTCTTAACAAACTGGCCGACGGCGCCGTCATTCATCCTGGGCAAAAACTTTGGGTGAGTCCTTGAAAGCGAATCGATGCTTCGCGGGAAAATAGTTTCGGTATACATCGGTGAAACCATCTTCAGTTTAATGGGCAGGTAAAATAAAGGCAGGGTCGTTTGACTCTGCCTTTACAACTTGATGACTTGCAGTGGATCGTTTATAAAATCAATTAGGTACAGCAGGGAATCGAGGGAATGTTCATGGCGTATTTCTAGTCGCCGAACACCTTGTTTTTATCAGAAATTTTATATCCCAATGCCAAAATAATCTTTCGCTGTGTTTCCATTCGGCAAGGCATTCCATTTTCAATCCGTGTAATGGTAATGGGGGATATGTTGGCTTTTCTGGCAAGTTCGGCCTTGCTCATCATAAGAGATTCTCTAATTTTTTTTAAGGTGTTTTTGCTCATTTGGCTGAATTTCACAGGAACATTGTTTATCAGAATAATTATTAACAAAATCATAAGCTTGTAATTTGTTAATGTCAAGCAAATTATATATAATTTATATATAATTCTGTCGAATTAGAATATATTGTATTTTATTAAGATAAGTTATCTATATATTGTGCACCAACAGATCAATATGTCTTGTAAATTCCGATTGTTCCTATAAAATTTCTCCTTTGGGACCGCTATCTATCCGGGTATCGCCTTCCGAATTTTTAAACTTAAGCACCCTTGAAAGATGATCGCCCCATCATCGAGATGAATGCTAAAATCCGTTTAAATAGAATTTATCGATATCTTTTTATTTTGACCTTCTGTTTGATGTTCTTCATGAAAAATTCGGGTTAGAGGCGCTTCCCCCGATCGAGGCTCCGGTATTGAACCGCTTCGGAAATGTGGTCGACCTTTACATCGGGTGCGTCGTCGAGGTCCGCAATGGTGCGGGCAATTTTAAGGATTCGGTTGTAGGCTCTTGCCGAAAGGCCGAACTTGTCGATGGCGGTTTCAAGAAGGTCCGCAGAGGCATTGTCAATTTTGCAGTGTTTTTTAATATGCCGGGTGATCATCTGGGCGTTGCAGTAGATTTTCGTTCTTTTAAATCGTTGGAACTGGCGCTCTCGTGCAGCGGTAACTCGGTTCTTGATGTCTTCCGATGATTCCGCATTGGGCTCTCCGATCAGGTCTTTATAGGCAACCGCCGGAACTTCAACGTGGATGTCGATCCGATCCATCAAAGGACCGGATATCTTGGATCGATATCGGTAAATTTGCGGATACGTGCACCGGCACTCATGCTTGGGGTCGGAAAAGTACCCGCAGGGGCATGGATTCATTGCGGCCACCAGCATAAAACTCGAAGGATACGTTAGGCTCAAAGCAGCCCGGGAAATGGTGACCATAAGATCCTCCAAAGGCTGTCGGAGAACTTCGAGCACATGCTTCTTAAATTCAGAAAGTTCATCTAAAAACAGAACGCCGTTATGGGCCAGACTGACTTCGCCGGGTCTTGGAATGTGACCGCCGCCGATTAAACCGGCATCTGATATGGTGTGATGCGGGGACCTAAAAGGCCGTTTGGTAATCAACGCCTCGTCTTTGGGAAGCATTCCGATGACACTGAATATTTTAGTGGTCTCAATGGCTTCTTCGAATGTCATCGGCGGAAGGATGGTCGGGAGACGTTTTGCCAGCATGGTCTTTCCTGAGCCGGGGGGGCCGATCATAATGAGATTATGTCCGCCTGCTGCTGCCACTTCTAAGGATCGTTTTGCGTGCTCTTGGCCCTTGACTTCGGAAAAATCTAAATCAAAGCTTTTTTTATTTTTAAATATGGATGAAACGTCTATTTTTTCGGGTTTTATTTGAGAGAATCCGCGAAAAAAGCTGACAATTTGTGACAGTGTTTTAACCGGCAGAACGGTAATTTTGTCCACAACCGACGCCTCGCGACCGTTGTCATAAGGGACGATTATTCCGGTGTAACGGGCACTTTTGGCGGCCAACGCCATGGGAAGAGAACCTTTGACCGGTTTAATGCGACCGTCCAGAGAAAGTTCACCCAGGACAAGGTATTTGGATATGATCTCCTGAGGTATGATCCGGGTTGCTGTGAGTATCCCTAAAGCGATGGGCAGATCGAAACCGGTTCCTTCCTTTTTAATATGAGCCGGAGCGAGATTAACCGTGATTCTGTCATCAGGGAAGGTATAGCCCGAATTATTAATGGCAGACTTGACCCGTTCTTTGCTTTCTTTTACAGAAGCCTCCGGGAGCCCCACCGTCGTAAATGTGGGGAGGCCTGAAGTAATATCAACTTCCACTTCCACCAGAAACGCATCAATTCCAATAACAGCGCTACTTAAAACCTTTGCAAGCACGATTCCTCCTTTTTTAAATTCCAAAAATCCTCGTGGAGCGAGTAAAAGAGATCTTTTGCAAAATTGTGAAGTTTTAGTAACATTAAAATTATTCTTGTAAAAAAAGAATAATCTATATTAGGGTTAATTTTAAAGTTTTACCTTGATTTTTGTTATTTAGTATTTATTTTCCAAGATCTTAGCAAAATAAACGTCTCGATTCAAATAAATCTTTGAGTGTATAAAGCCTATTTTCCATGTATTTTAAACAAAGAACCATTGCAGCGCCGGTGAACTGCTCGGGTGTCGGTGTCCATTCGGGCAAGAAAGTGAACGTGACCATTAAGCCGGCACCGTGCAATCATGGTATTAAATTCATCCGAACAGACCTTCTGGATTGTCCGGGCATATCCGCACATTTTAATATGGTTGTGGATACAAGCCTGGCAACTGTTATCGGGTATGAGGGTTTTATTGTTTCAACAATAGAGCATCTTATGGCCAGTTTTGCCGGCCTTTCCATCGACAATGCCCTGGTGGAGATCGATGCCTATGAGATGCCGATAATGGACGGCAGCGCCGGTCCTTTTACTTCATTGATAAAATCAGCCGGGGTAGAGGATCAAGACGCGCCAAAATGTTTTTTTGTGGTCAAAGAGCCCATCGAGATTAAAAAAGACGGAAAAATGGTCGGCATATATCCACATCCGAGTTATAAGATAACCTATACCATCGAATATGATCACCGTTTAATAAAAAAGCAGTCCTATTCTGTGGACATGTCGGATCATGTTTTTGAACATGAAATAAGTCGGGCCAGAACTTTTGGTTTTGTGCATGAATACGAATATCTAAAACGTTACGGTCTGGCCCGTGGCGTTTCCCTGGACAATGTGATCGCCATTGACAATGAGGATGTTCTCAATGATGAGGGCTTGCGATATAAGGATGAGTTTGTGAGACATAAAATCCTCGATTGCATCGGTGATTTTTCACTTCTGGGTATGCCTATTTTAGGTCATGTGGTCGCCAGCAAATCCGGCCATGGCTTCAACCATGCTTTTCTTAAAAAATTCTTTGCCCAAAAAGAATCATGGGAAACCCTTATAATCAATGATCTAAACGAATTGCCTTCCATTCAGTCAAAATCACTTGCCATTTAAGAAGGTATCCGCTATTAATTCATTTTAGTATCCTTTGGAGATAATTGCTAAAATTTCGCTCCTTAATCCGAGGCTTTGAGACGCATATGTTTGGGGAAAAATCTGAGTCGGGTTAAAGCTTGATTCGGCATGCCGCTTTACCGGGTATTGATCGGTCAATATTAATGGCCACTCCGATATCTGTTGTGCATAGAAAAACAAAATTATAACCATGTCATTCATGAATCGAAAAACACTCGCCCTGCTCCTCGCCATCGTCTTTTTTGTTCAGAATTTGGCCTTTGCCCAAGATGCCAGGTTGACAGATATCATCGTCACAAATACACAGGACGACCTTCTTGTTTATCTGAACGTCGAAGGTGCCTTCAGAGAAAAAATGAAAAAGGCCGTCTTGAGTGGCGTTCCAACCAACTTTTCATTCTTTGTCCGTCTTTATAGCGTCCGAAATCTATGGTTTGACAAAAAGATAGCAGATATAACCATCACAAATATGATTAAATACGACAACCTGAAAGAGGAATTTACCATAAAACGCACCTGGGACAAAAGCGGACCGCTGGTTACACGATCTTTCGATGAGGCCCAGAAATGGATGGCGGAAATTGACGGTCTCAAAGTTGTCTCTCTCGAACAGCTTGAAAAAGGAAATCAGTATCAATTAAAAGCCAAAGCCGAACTCAGCAAAGTAACCCTTCCTTATTATTTGCATTATGTCCTCTTTTTTGTTTCTCTCTGGGATTTTGAAACCGACTGGTTTACCATAGATTTCACCTTCTAAAACAACCGGTTATTATGAGCGACAACAGATATAAAAAATCAGCATCTTATATTTCGGCAGAAGAGCGGAAAAGGCGAAAGCGTGAAGTCATTATCAGTGTTGTTATCATTGCTGTAATTGCGCTGCTCACTTTTGCCGAGAACAGGATCATGCACTTTGGCGCCGGTATCCCCGTTTCCAATACCATTCTGATGTTTATTCTGATAAACATTAATTTGCTCTTGCTCATTTTGTTGATCTTCCTTGTCTTCAGAAATCTGGTAAAGCTGCTTTATGACAGAAAACGAAAGGTGATGGGGGCAAAGCTTCGAACGAGACTGGTTGTGGCTTTTATCGCGCTTTCACTGTTGCCGACCATTGTTCTTTTTTTCTTTTCCATAAATTTTATTACCACCAGCATCGAATTCTGGTTTAACGTTCCTGTAGAGCAGGCCCTTGAGAATTCATTGCGTGTGGGACGAAGTTTATATTGGCATGCCGAAGAGACCAGCAGCTTCTTTATGGAAAGAATATCGTATCAGATAGAAGCGAAGAAGCTTTTAGATCCCAAAAACAGAAAACCTCTTTTCCGCTATATACAAATCGTCCAGCGTGAGTTTAATTTTAATGCGGTAGAAATTTATTCAGCGAATGCGGATCGTCTTACATTTGCCCTGGCCCCGAAACTGGAAGATACGCCCTTTGCGGTGATTTCCTCCGACGATCTCAAAAAAAATATACCGCTGAATAGTGTCAGGACCGTTTCCGAAAGGATATCCTCCGGCGAGCTCATCAGAACCATCGGAACCATCCCCTTTGGCGTAACGCCCGCGGATGCAAAGGCCTTTGTGGCGCTAGCCAGCCTGATGCCCCCGGACCTCGCAGAAAACATGACATCAATTTCAAGGGGTTTTGAAGAATACCAGCAGATAAAACTTCTTAAAAAACCGATTCAGATTACCTACTACATAACCCTCTCCATCGTGGCGCTACTGGTGGTATTTTGTGCGGTATGGTTCGGCTTCTATCTCGCGAAAACAATCACCATACCCATCAGGGAGCTTGCTGAAGGAACCCGCAAGGTGGCCGAAGGAGATTTGAGTTTCAGCATCGGGATGGTGGCGGATGATGAAATCGGAAGTCTTGTCAACTCTTTTAACAAAATGACCAAAGATTTGCGGATCGGCAGAGATCAACTCGAGCTTTCTGCCCGTCTGCTTCGGGAACAGAACGTTGAGATTGAAAAAAGACGGCAATACATGGAGATCGTACTCAAGAACGTATCCGCCGGTGTTATAACCCTGGACGCCGGCGGTTTCATTTCAACAATCAACAAATCGTCTGAAAAGATGCTGAATCTCAAATCTGAAGATATTATCAAGAAAAGTTATAAAAAAATTCTAAGAGGAGAGATGCTGGATCTTGCTGAGGAAGTTATAGAGCAGCTGAAAACGTCACGAAACGATGCGGTTAGATTGCCGTTAAAGCTGACCATTGACGGTCGTCCCATGAGTTTTTTGATGCATATAAACGCCCTTAAGGACGACATCGGACAGCATATGGGAATCGTGGTGGTGTTTGATGATCTGACGGAGCTTGAAAAGGCTCAGCGTATGGCCGCCTGGCGCGAGGTTGCAAGGAGGATTGCCCATGAAGTTAAGAATCCACTAACCCCGATATCGCTTTCAGCCCAACGCCTTAAACGAAAGTATTCGGATCAGATCAAACAGCCGGTTTTTGATGAGTGCACGCAGACCATTACGGATCATGTGGAACTCATACGGAATCTTGTGGACGAATTTTCTTCGTTTGCAAGATTCCCCACGGCAAATCCAACGCCCTGTGATTTACCGCCAATCATTGAAGAGACATTGGCCTTATACAAGGAGGGGCATCAGAATATCAATTTTAATTTCAAAATTACCGAGGATATTCCCCGCCTTAACCTTGACCGTCAGCAAATAAAGCAGGCGATGATCAATCTTGTGGACAATGCCATCGGTTCCATAAGGAATGAAGGCAATATTTTTATAATACTCACCCATGATCCAATTCTGAAAATCGTTCGATTGGAAGTTGCTGATGATGGGGTGGGCATTTCCGATATCGATAAGACACGCCTTTTTGAGCCATATTTTTCAACGAAAAAAGCCGGAATGGGATTAGGGCTTACCATCGTAAGCAGTATTGTTACGGATCACAACGGAATGATTCGTGTTCAGGACAACAAGCCCAAGGGCGCCAAATTTGTTATCGATTTGCCGGTGTAATTAACAACCAAGGAGCTAAAATATGTTTCCTTCTATTTTAATTGTAGATGACGAGCCTTCCATACTTAAGTCTTTAGGCGGGCTCCTTTCAGATGAAGGCTTTGGGGTCGCAACTGCCGCCAATGGGTATGAGGCGTTGAAGATCGTCGATACCGAATCGCCGGATCTCGTGTTGCTCGATATTTGGATGCCGGGCATCGATGGTATTGAAACGTTAAAAGAAATAAAGAAGGACAATCCGCACATACAGGTCATCATCATATCCGGACACGGAAACATAGAAACCGCTGTAAAAGCCACAAAACTGGGTGCATTCGACTTAATCGAAAAACCACTCTCCATCGACAAGGTCATCGTATCGATCAATAACGCATTAAATTTCAGACGACTGGAGGAAGAAAACAGATATCTGCGCAAAAAGACTTTAGAAAAAAACTCAATTACCGGAAACAGCCCCCCCATTGCGGCATTGAAAAAACAGATCGCCGTTTCAGCACCGACAGAGGCATGGATATTGATCACAGGGGAGAATGGAACCGGCAAGGAACTGGTTGCGCGCACCATACACCAGCTCAGCTCCAGAGCAGAATATCCCCTAATTGATGTTCACTGTGCTGCAATTCCGGAAGAACTCATTGAAAGTGAACTGTTTGGCCAGGAAAAGGGCGCGTTTTCCAGCGCTATGGCAAAAAAGATCGGCAAATTCGAACTGGCCAATAAAGGAACGATTTTTTTTGATGAAATTGGTGACATGAGTTTAAAGACTCAGTCAAAGATTCTTCGGGTTTTACAAGAACAGCAGTTTCAGCGGGTCGGTGGCAGCAGAACATTGAGTGTCGATGTTCGGGTCATTGCATCAACCAATAAAGACCTTGAAAAGGAGATCGAAAAGGGTACTTTCAGAGAAGATATTTACTACCGGCTGAATGTGATCCCCATAGAGGTGCCAATGTTAAGGAATCGTCTCGAGGATATTCCCCAGTTGGTGGAAATATTTTTAAATGAATGTGCCCAACAGAATCGGAGTAAAAAGAAGGAGATAACCCAGGAGGCTCTGGATCTGTTATGCAAATATTCATGGCCTGGAAATGTCAGGGAGCTGAAAAATTTGGTTGAGCGTCTGGCCATTATGATTGGAAAAGAAGTTATCGATCAAACAGAGATCCCTGCGCCCTATAACCCCAATTCAACCGACGGGACGGCATCGATTGAAGCACAGCTTTTTTTGAGCGATTCTTTAAAAAACGCCAAAAAGACTTTTGAAAGAGAATTTATAAAAAGAAAGCTTATGCAAAACCATAACAATATCACCAAAACCGCTAAATCCATCGGGGTTGAGAAGAGTTATTTGAATAAAAGGGTCAAAAGCCTGAAACTATCCGTGAAACAGGAGACGAAAGACTGAACATACGAAAGAGATATGGGATTGAGAATCATCGGTGGCGAATTGAAAGGAAAGAAGCTGTACTCGGTCCGAGGTAAAACAATCCGGCCCACGGCTGACCGAACGCGAGAATCGATGTTTAATATCCTTTCCCATCGAGTCCCGGGGACGGATGTTCTGGACCTGTTTGCCGGAACAGGGGCTTTGGGTATCGAGGCCCTGAGCCGCGGGGCTGAATCCGCGGTGTTTGTAGACAACAGCCGAGTATCTTTACCGGTGATACGGCGCAATGTCGAATCGTGTGCCCTCAATGATCGGGCCAACATCATTAAATGGAATATTGAAAAGAATTTAAATTGCTTGAAAGCCATGAGAACGGGCTTTAATCTTGTATTTATAGACCCTCCTTACCACCGAAATTTGGTAAAACCGACCCTTTTTAATTTGGACCAAAGCAAATCTTTGAAAAATGGGTCCTGTATTGTTGTTGAACACGCTTCTTTGGAACCTATTCCGGCAGATTTTTTGGCATTTGAGCTTACAGATCAGAGACGATACGGAAAAACGCTTGTTTCATTCTTAAATTATGTGATATGAAATTTTTTTTTAAAAATCGTCGTGGCAACAACACCCTATAGGGTTTAATTGGCACTAAACAGACAGCCCCCGGCTTATGCTTCTGTAAATTGGGGCTATACATCACACCGGAGAAGGAAGATAATAGATGCAAAAAATTGCCATATATCCGGGGTCCTTCGATCCTGTTACAAACGGTCATGTTGATATTGCGCAAAGAGGACTCAGACTCTTTGACAAAATTATTGTCGCCATCTTGAGCAACCCGGTAAAAAATTTTCTCTTCACCGTCGAAGAACGGATAGAGATGTTGGAGTCAAGCTTCGAAGAATATCCCAATATTGAAGTGGAAACCTTTGACGGGCTCCTTGTGGATTATGCGGCCAAGAAAGATTCCATTGCCATACTGCGGGGGATGCGCGCTGTCTCTGATTTTGAATATGAATTTCAGCTGGCGCTCATGAACCGCAAGCTGAACAGAGAAGTTCAGACCGTCTTTTTGATGACAAGCTTGCGATGGATCTTCACCAGCTCGTCAATAATAAAGGAGGCGGCACAGTTTGGCGGCGATATTAAAGGCATGGTGCCGCCCATTGTCAACGAAAAATTGAAGGCAAAGTTCAAACGGAATTAATAGACACATCACTCAAAAAAAACGTCCTTGTCCGGCAACTCGAATTCCTTTGGGAAATTATTAAAGGGAAAGGGTTTTTCATTTTCATTCAAAGTAACATATCGGAGAACCCTGTACGCATAAACAGACACCTTGTTTGAAAAATTTCTGATTGGCGTATTCCAGGTTTTTGAAATAAGCAAGCAACCATATTGAAATATAACAGAAACCTGAATGATAATTTTAACAATCTCAAATACAATCAGAAAAACTATGGTGTAAAGTAAACGGATTGCTATCTTTTTACGTGAAACAGGCTTGGAATTCATTCATTCTCCTCTCTAGTTTTATCAGGACTTAAAATTGAGGGTCTCGTAAAAAGTCTTTTGTGAGCGATATCTGATCATTTGGGGATCCAGTGTTTCAAGCGGTGATGCGTTAAAAATTTCAAGCTGTTTGAGGCGCTTGCGACGAGTTCTTGAAATTTAGCAGCACAGCTTGAAACGCCCCCAAATGGTCACTGAGCGAGCAAAACCGACTTTTTACGAGACCATCAAAATTGTCGGGTTTCGTAACATCATTTTATAGCAGAATATATTAAAGAGTTCATTACGTATCCGACATTCAGCAAATTCCCTTCCTTGACACGCACCCCATTGTGATGGTTTTGTCACAGATTTTCATCAAATCTTCCGTCAGGTTTTTTTCTCGTTGAGAAAGTTCGGAATCCGCGAATGTATTGCCGTAATAGGCGTTGATGATCTGTGTGGACGCGGTGTCGAGGATCTCTACAAATCGCTTAAAATGACCGGCCTGAAGGTAAAGGGTCGCGTCGTTGACAAACAGTATCGCTCTTTTTTGCTGATGTAATTTTACGAAGAGTTTTTCAATGGCGGTTGAATTATTTTCGGCCAGCTGCCGGATATGGTTTTCGTTTCTGCCGGAAAGACGGGGCGCTGAGATGGATGTCGTTAAATAGACAAGCGGTTCATTCAAAGGCGGTTCCATTTTTCCGCCGATGCCGCGTACGGAATCCGGGGCAAGGTCGAGTACTGCAATATTTTTCCCATACCCTGCCCTTAGGAAGCGTTGCAGTATCTTTTGCGTTCGGCCGGTCTTACCGGAGTTGACGTCTCCCACGATGAGGGTTCGGCGATCTATATATTCTTCGATGGCTTCCATTATTTTCTATTCATTTGAAATGAATCCGCCGCCTCTTTGCATCCGCTTAACTATTTGATTAGACATTATTTTCAGACCACCAACACCAGACCGATCAGGCTGGCGCATGGAACAGCATCTTGTTTGGATTCATGTCCGATGGGAACAAGCTCCCAACCCACCCGGCGTGCGATGGTGAAGACATCGAAACCGCATGCTTCCATGGCCGGCCGGGCTTGGAGGGGATGGGCGCAGTCCTGGCCTTTCAGAACGGAGCAGGGCGTATGGGGCAGACACAGGGAACACTCGCCGGCCGCAAACCCAATGGCCAAGGGGAACCCCATGTAAAAAGCACGGCCTTCCAGTTTGGCGACAATTTCTTTATGTTTGAGTTCTGTGGCAACATGCTGTTTGCGCCATTGGTCCCCCACGAAGTTTTCGACCTTGGCATCCATCTGCAGTAAAATTCCGTGCTGGAATTCCGAGACAATCCGTTCCGTAACGTCCGGAGTCAAAGGATTGTGCGGCGGACACATGATACTGCTGCCATAAAATTTGCATGCCGGAACGAAGCACTTGGCCCAAGCGGCGGTCCGGATCACCAGGTCCGATGTCGGTATAATCACCGCCCGATCGGCCCCCAGAGTCTCGGCAAATCGCCTCAGTTCTTCCAGTTTTTCCATAGTGTTCATGGGGATTCCTTTCTGAGTTCAAACCGTTCAGGTCGTTTTCCTCGGCTGCACCCAAAATCGTCACAAATAGGGTGCAATACCGCTTCTTGAAAATTCGGCTTATCCGGACCAGACCCCGGTTTTGGCCAGGATGAAGCGCACGGCCAGCAATGTCGTGATCAACAGGGCCGTGCCGCCGATAAGATTGAGCAGCCATCCGTTGCAATGCTCTTTGGCCCAGTCCTTCTGGTTGAGCAAGAAAAGCAGAATAAAGACCACCAAGGGCGTACCGCAGAGACCCAGGGCCAGCATGACCACCAGCAGTATCAAAAAACTGCCCTTTACCAACGGTCCCACAAGGCTAATCAGGCATCCCAAAAAAACAACCACTTTGAACCGGGTATCGCGGACGCTGATGGTCCATTTCATTTTGTCGGCAATGAAATAACCGGCAGCCAGATAGGTCGGCATGATGGTGGAAAATACGGCCGCCCAGAAACCCGCAAGAAAAATACCGTGGGCATAAACCCCCAACACCGGTTTGAGGGGTCGGGCCAGATCAAAGGCTGTTTTGACTTCGATTCCCTGGGGACAAAGAACCGAGGCCGCCGCCACGAATATGCTGACACTGTAAATACCGAAGGCTAAGAACATGGACAGGAAGGTGTCCGTCCAAGCCAGCCCCATGTCATCCGGTCCCCAGTTTCGGGCGTTTACGTTATAGGTATGCATGGCGATGATGGTAATGTGAACGGCACCGCCCATAATTCCGGCCATCATCAGTGCGCCTTGGGAACCAGAGGTAAATGTCGGGACAAGCCCCCTGGCCATCCCGCTCAGGTCCGGCTTTATCATGATCACGGTGACCACAAAGCAGCCCACCACAATGGACACCAGGGTCTTGCAGACCCTTTCCACCCAACGGTACCCGCCCACGCCGACCAGGAAAAAAATCAGGACAACATAGATCAGAGACCACCAGGGCGTGAACACCCCCGTGACAAGACCGGTGGTTCCCACAAGGGCCTTCATCAACACCGCGGCCGCCAGCCAGGTCGCCAAAAGCGCATCAATCATCAAGATCCAGGCCCATACGTTGCCCCAGCGCTCCTCCACGATAGCGATAATCCCTTTTCCACCGATCAGCCCTACTTTGGCTGCCATGAACTGCACCACAAAGGCTAAAAGAGCGCTTAAAACCACGACCCATAACAACTGGTATCCGTAATGGGCGCCGGCGATGGATACACTGGCCATGGTGGCCGGCCCACAGGCCACCGCGCTGATAACCCAAGCAGGCCCCATCTGCCGGAAAAATCGGCCAAAGAAGGAGGGTTCACGATGATCTGAGTTGTTTAGGGATTGCATGTGGAAACCTCTTCCGGAAAACCCGGTTAACACTCATTCAGTGTTTAATCCGGCTCTATCATATAAATCAAAAAAATGATGTGTGGGGCCGTGGCCTTTCCCAATGGACAGGGAATGTTCGATGGCACCGGTGATATAGACCTTGGAAAGGGTTGCGGCTTCAAAAAAACTTTTACCCAATGCCATATTGGCTGCAATGGCCGAAGAAAATGTGCACCCCGTGCCATGGGTATTTTTGGTTTCCACCCAATGACTTTTCAGTTCCTTGAATTTAAGACCATCGAATAGGATGTCAGTGGCGCGGTCTTCTTCAAGGTGTCCCCCTTTGACCACCACTTTTTTGGCGCCTAGCTTCAGGATGTCAGGAGCCGCACGTTTCATGTCATCCACAGTGGCGATTTTTCTGCCGATGAGCGCTTCGGTTTCGTAGATGTTGGGCGTGACGACTTCAGCCAATGGGAAAAGATGGTGTGTCAAGGCATCCTGGGCATCTTGGTTGAGCAGGCGATATCCGCTTTTGGAAATCATCACCGGATCGAGAACGATCGGCGGTGGTTTTACGGCAGTCAGTGCCGTTGCGATGGCCTGAATCAGCTCGATACTTGAGACCATGCCGATTTTTACGGCATGGATTTTTATGTCATCAAACAGACAAATAATCTGATCGTGCACAATCTTTGGCTGTATCTCCTGAATGTCATAAACTTTCTGGGTATTCTGAACGGTTACAGCGGTGATGGCACTCGTACCGAAAACACCATGTGCTTGAAATGTTTTTAGATCAGCCTGGATTCCGGCACCGCCCGAAGAGTCGGAACCCGCAATAGTAAGGGCGACCCGCATGAAAAACCTCCTGATCCGATGTGATCGTTAAGAATTTAACACGAAAGCACCATATCGATACGGGGAACGGAAAAACGATGAAAAAATGGCGGAGTAAAAACGTCATGCATGGTTCTCCGATTTCCCTACGACAGTGCGAACTGTATCAGGTTCAAAGGGTATGCTCTCAGTTCTGCGATAAAATCAGAACACCCCTATCCGGATTTTGACACTCCCCTATCAGTCTGAAAAAAAATTAGCAAGTTTTTTATTATCCACCCGCCGGTTCCGTGTTTGACAAACAGAAATACTCGTGTTAGCAATCAGCCATTGAGTCACTGGGGGAGCCGAATGTAAATCGGCTGAGAGGAGGCTTAAGGCCTCGACCCGTGGAACCTGATCCGGATCATGCCGGCGTAGGGAAGTTGATAAAAATACATCTTTATTTTTCTCTCCTTTCTCCGGCATCGATCCATGGAGACATAATTCCATTTTTTAAGTCACAACTTCGGACAATCTGTATATTGCACCATGAATAACAGCACCAAAACCATTGCCGGGCATGGGAAACCTCCATCTGCGCCGAGCGTTATTCTGGAAAATGTATCCTTTTCATATCCCGGCGAACTGATCTTTCGCGATTTGAATTTTACGGTGAAGGGCGGCCAGTGGACATGCCTTATCGGTCCCAGTGGTTGTGGGAAATCTACATTGCTCCGATTGATTTCCGGCACCCTTCGTGAGAACTTTTCCGGCAAAATTCACTTCAGCGACGGCAACAGCCATACGGGACGTACCGCCTGGATGGCCCAAAAAGATTTGCTGCTCCCCTGGTTGAGCGTTCTGGATAATGTCTGCCTGGGTTCACGTTTGCGGGGCGAAATGTCCGATCAAAAACGGCAAAAAGCGATTTCATTCCTCGAAGATGCCGGCTTGGGTGAATATTCAGATTCACTCCCTTCAGCGCTTTCCGGTGGCATGCGCCAACGCGTGGCACTTTTACGGACGCTTATGGAAGAACGTTCTGTAATCCTGATGGACGAACCGTTTTCAGCACTCGATGCGTTGACAAGACTCAAACTTCAGGACCTTGCAGCAAGCCTGGTTCAAGGTGCAACCGTTTTAATGGTGACCCATGATCCCCTGGAGGCATTACGTCTTGGACACAGGATATACGTGATGACCCACCGGCCTGCAAAGCTGAGCAAGGTCATGATTCCCCCCGGATCCCCGCCCCGCAAGCCCGGTGATCCTGCAATTGTATCCTTACAGGCGAAATTGCTCGACCGGCTTGTGGGAGGGGGCAACCCATGAGAATCATACGTCTCATTTTCATCGCCGTTGGATTGGTCCTGGTATGGCAGACCATTGTCCTTTTGACCCATGTACCCCCCTATATTCTGCCGGGACCCGTAAATGTCGCTAAAGCCGCGTTGACCCATGCAGGGCCCTTATTCGATCATGCCATGACAACGTTGTTTGAAATTATTGCCGGCTTACTGCTCGGAACATTATTGGGGACCATCAGCGCCCTATCCATGATTGCTTCCTTTTCCCTAAAAAGATGGCTACTGCCCGTACTGGTCATCAGTCAGGCGATCCCTGTATTTGCCCTTGCACCGCTATTGGTCCTCTGGTTCGGCTACGGCATGAGTTCAAAGATTGCCATGGCTGTTTTGATAATTTTCTTTCCGGTCACAGCAGCATTCTATGATGGATTGCGCAGTACAGAACCCGAATGGTTGGAGCTTGCCCAGGTTATGAACGCAAAGCCCCTTGCGGTGATTCGGCATCTCCGGATTCCTTCGGCACTGCCAGCATTCGCTTCAGGCCTGCGGGTTGCAACCGCTGTTGCACCCATTGGCGCCGTTGTCGGGGAATGGGTCGGGTCCAGCAAAGGCCTTGGTTTTTATATGCTTCACGCCAATGCTCGCATGCAAATCGATATCATGTTCGCGGCACTGGTCGTTCTCGGGGTCCTATCCCTGTCCATCTACTTTTCAGTGGACTGGGCAATGATAAAAATCGTTTATTGGCAGAAAGAAGAAACGGAATAAAAGGAAACGAAATATGAAACGAAATATGAAACGAATGTCCTTAACATTGTTTTTCACAATAATGGCCCTCTTGGGAGGGGTCTCCACGGGGATTCACGCCTCGGACAAAGTCACGGTTGTGCTCGACTGGTTTGTAAATCCGGACCATGGACCGCTGTTTGTCGCTTTGGAAAAAGGATTCTTCAGCGAGCGGGGACTGGATGTTGAATTTCAAGTTCCTTCCAACCCGAATGATCCGCCAAAACTGGTTTCAGCAAAAAAGGCCGACATTGCCGTGTCCTATCAGCCCCAGCATTATCTTCATGTCGATCAGGGCCTGCCGGTGGTTCGAATCGCCACCTTAATCGCAACGCCATTGAATACATTGGTCGTTCTGGCAGACAGTGATATCAAATCGATTGCCGATCTTAAAGGAAAAACAGTCGGTTATTCAATCGGAGGTTTTGAGACCGTTATTCTCAAGGCCATGCTTGCTACCCAAGGGCTGTCCCTGGACGATATCAAACTGGTGAATGTTAATTTCTCTCTGTCCCCATCCCTGTTTTCCGGAGCGACAGATGCAGTTATCGGTGCCTTTCGAAACTTTGAATTGAATCAGATGGATATCGAAGGGCGACCCGGCCGGGCCTTTTTTGTCGAGGAATATGGAATTCCCCCCTATGACGAGCTGATACTCGTTGCCCATCACGATAATCTCAAAAACCCAAAATTGAGAAAATTCATTGATGCAATGGAGGCAGGGGTTCGGTTTCTGGTCAATCATCCGGAAGAAAGCTGGAAGTTATTTGTTCGTGGACGAAAGGATCTGGATAACAAGCTGAATCGTCTGGCATGGCGGGATACCCTTCCGCGTTTTGCACTTCGCCCGGGTGCCCTGGATCACGCCCGTTATCAGCGCTTTGCAAAATTTCTAAAAACCCAGGGCTTGATTCAGCGAATACCACCGCTCGACAGTTATGCCATCGAATTAAAATAAGGAAATAAAGGTGACGTTATCGAACGATTTGTGGCAAGCGAACCGGGACCTTGCCCAGGCCGCGTTTAACCGTGTCAGCCTTATTATTTCCTAATTTTTGTGTCGCTTTTTTCTGAATATTTTTCCAGACGTTTGAAACGGTTCATGGCTGATTTTGCAAACCGGCCAATGACTCGGGGCAAGTCGGAATCGTTCCATACGGAAGTGAACGCATCCAAAGAAAATAGACGCTTGTTAATTTTGTAATGCGGCTCGCGGTCCAAGATAAGGGTGATGTCTTCACGGCCAAAATCGATTTTACCCTCAAAAATATTCTTACATAATTCCATGATGGTGTGGGCGAAAAAATTTACCACATCCTCGGTGGACTCCGCCAAGTTAAGTTTTTTTCTGAAGTCCGGAAGGACTTCATTCTCGTACTTGGTAAAGGAAATCTGTTGAGCCATGCCATTCCTCCTTTTTATATTTGGAGTGAAAGAGATTTTTTGGGTTGATCGGATCAGGTTTGGCTTCTTGCATGATAGGGTCGTTAAATTTCCAGACGGAGGCAGATGATCATTTATAACGTATTGGCATTTAAGCCAAAACGAAAACAATTGTCCTCATTTCTTAGTCTTTTTTAAATATCATAAATCAATTATTTTATCAACATTAATTATTTACAATGTAAAGTAAATAACATGGTTTCACTATTTTCAGATGTCACTTGGGGGCACTTCCATCCGAGCAGAGAAAACGTCTGGAAATGCGGATCATCATCGTCATTAAACTCATGTTGCCATGTTATTTATGCAACGATAGGGTTTAGTTTTTGAACTGGTAGCCCAGCAGGAAGAGGAATTTCGTGTCCTCCTCGGTTTCCGCATCCTCCGACGGCTGATTGTCCCAGTCAAAGTTATATTGCAGGGTTGCGGTAAATCCTTTGTAGATAGGAAATCGTAACCCCGTACGGGTCTTGAGAAACCAATCATTGGCATCTTCAAGACTCACGTATCCGGTTTGAGCGTGAAAAACCTGAACGAATTTCTCGAAAAAATACTGATCATAATTGATGGACCAGCTACCGGCAGGGTAGTCATTGTCTTCGGCCACATCAAAGTTCTCGTCGACCATGGCTAGGCCGGCGGATACGGAAAGGTTAAGGAGGGGGGTTTCGAATATCTGATACCCTGCCCCTGCACCCAGGGTCGTCCTAAGATTCAGGTCTTTGAACTGATCATGTTCCAAGAGCGTGTTGGCATATAAATACCATTTTTCGTCCAAAAAATGGTCGTAATTTCCATAGGCAAGCCAGTTCTCAGAGGTTGTTTCACCATCCGCCTTCTCATAGGCCAACTCACCCCCAAGGGTATAACGGTTCTTCTCCGTACGCGCCACAAATTCACCGTCAAAATAGTAGTTGTCTTTGTCGGTGTTGCCTCTTTGGTTGGTCACACTCGCATTTACGCGGACGGTTATCTTCACAGGCTTGACAGGCCCGGGATTGATCGCTTTCACATCCGCCAGATTGAAAGAAGCCGGTGATTCGAGCTTGCTTGTATTCAACTTCATTTTTCCGTCTTCAATCGGCGCCGTGTTTCCTTCAAGAGCCGTTTCATCCTTGAGCACGACTTTCAGGGGGTCATCCGCGATAACGCTGGCCACCGCCTTCCAAGCGATGGTGATTTCCCGGGCATAGGTGGTTTTCAGAACCAGTTTTTCTTCTTCCATCCTGACGACCTGGCCGGTTAGTTTGTCTCCGTTTTTTAAACGGAGCTCATCGGCGAGACTATTTCCAGCCATAAGAAAACCGACCGTGACCATGATGAACAAAGGGGTTAAGTTTATTTTCATTTCAGGCCTCCTCCTGTTAGACTCGTTTTCCAAAGAAACTTCTGAATTGAATCTTTGATGGTCTCGTAAAAAAATCCGTTTTGCTCGCTCAGTGACCATTGGGGGGCGTTTCAAGGGGTGCTGCCAAATCTCAAGAACGCGTCGCAACATCCTCAAACAGCTTGAAATTTTAACGCATCACCCCTTGAAACACTGGATCCTTAAATGTTCAGATATCGCTCACAAAAGACTTTTTAAGAGGTTGTCAATCTTTAATAAGAATTTACTTTTGGAAGGTAGCGTAATCGAAATATTTACATTTTGCATGGGGACCGGATGAATGTCAACATATTGGATCATCCGGGATGTATGAATATTGATGCTCTGGATGCGGGGAATCAAAAATTAGATAAACGCGCATCAAATTTGACGCCGATTCCCCGTGAGTCTACTCTAACGATTTTTCCCGTGATTTTGATCGGGGCTTCACCGTTGGTAACGGAAAAGGTCATTGAAAGCTCTTGCCCGACGAAGAACGGAAGTTGCGTGTCAATATACAGTCCCTCAGCGCTTAAATTTTGAATAAAATCCGTAAAAGCGCATTTGTTGCCGGCACAATCAACACCGATAAAGGTAGATTTCCGTGGATGTTTCCGTCTCTCTTTGTATTTGGGCCGCCATTGCATCTCCAATTTTTTCAGGAGGTCTCGGGTCTCTGCTTCAGGCATGTTAAAGATTAATTCAAACAAACGGCCCCGGACTTCAGTGATGCTCAATTTTTTATCGTTAATGGTCATCGGGTTTTTTTCTTACTTTTTTTAAATCTAGGTTGAGCGGTTCAGGGTTCAACGTTCCGGGTTGGAAAAACCTCAAACAGCTCGCATCAATGTGATACTGGCCTCATCGTGGTTTCAAAACCGCTCCACCCAATAGGTTATGGCAGGCATTCCGGATTTTAATTAATATGTTGATCAGTTTCAATCGGTTGTAAACCTTGAACTTTGAACCCTGAACCTGGAACCGATCAGTTTAGATTAAAGAACGCCCTTCAGCCCCGTTGAAACGGCGTTTACGATGCGCTTCAACAAGCTTGCGGGGATTGTGCTTGCCCTGTTGAATCCCCGGGATTCAACGTGGCGAGCTGTTGCAGCTCATGGATAAAGCGTCTTTTGGTTTCAGTGCGCACCGGAACCCGGTTATCGTAACGGAAATCATCCATCCGCTCAAATACATCTTATCAACAATGCCTATGATTTTCGGCCTGTCTGCACCCATTCATGCCTATTTCACGAAAAAAGGGGCTGCCGGTTAAGCTAACCCCCTGTAATCATTGGTGGAGCTGAACGGGATCGAACCGTCGACCTCATGACTGCCAGTCATGCGCTCTCCCAGCTGAGCTACAGCCCCATATAAAAATTGAGAAGTAACAAAAGGTGCTATAGGTGTCAATAATTATTTTGCCCGAAAATTTACGACGAGAAGGTGTTGACAAAAGTGACGATGAAAAATAGTATAAAGGTTTTACAAATCACAACTTGCTGAACATACAAGAATTTACCCTAAATGAGCGTCAACGCAATGGGGACGGTCTATTAAAAAGTAAAGAATCCTGGCCCAGAGGACCAGGCTTTGGTTTCACCCCATAGGGGTGTAGTATAAACTTCAACTCAAACAGTTGGAGTGTTGGAATAATGGGGTATTGGATTATTGGGTCTAAAAACGTAATTTTTCTGAATAAGAATCACAGAAATACTCATGGTACTGATAAAATTGATCATGTTTCTCAAGCCCCTCATCCCATTACTCCATCACTCCATTATTCCGGCAACAAGATTCTCAGGCAGAGCCGGA
>JAQYVT010000018.1 GCA_030145345.1 Desulfobacterales bacterium | reverse complement strand
TGTAGAGATGGTCATGCCGGGAGACAATATAACGATTACGGCGGAGTTGATAACGCCCATAGCGATGGAAAAAGAACTCAGGTTTGCCATCAGAGAAGGCGGTCGGACGGTTGGCGCCGGTGTGGTGAGCGAGATTATAGAGTAAAGAGAAATAAAAAAATGATGATGAATACTAAAATCAGGATCAGGCTCAAAGCATACGATCATAAGCTTCTGGATCAGTCTGTCTCGGATATTGTTGATACGGCCAATAAAACCGGAGCAAAAGTGGTCGGGCCGATACCGCTTCCGACACGAATCAATAAGTATTGTGTTCTGCGATCCCCTCATGTCGACAAGAAATCTCGCGAACAGTTTGAAATCAGGACACATAAACGGCTGCTCGATATTCTGGAACCGACCCAACAAACCGTGGATGCTTTGATGAAACTGGATCTTTCTCCCGGGGTAGATGTGGAGATTAAGCTGTAGCATTTAACGCGGTCGTTTCGTAAGCGCTGCAAAGGGACGGAATAAAGGTAATGAGTAAAGGATTGATAGGTAAAAAAATTGGGATGACAGGGTTGTTCACCCCTGAAGGTCAATACATGCCGGTAACGGTTGTTCAGGTGGGCCCGTGTTCGGTAACCCAGATAAAGACGATCGATACGGATGGATATAATGCAATTCAACTTGGGTTTGGCGAGAAAAAGAAATCTCGTGTTAACAAGCCCATGGAAGGACATTTGAAAAAGAGCGGAGAAACACGTTTTGCATTTCTGCGTGAAATTCGTGTGGATAATCCAGCTGAATACAGCCTCGGCCAGGCGATTAAACCGGACATTTTTGAGATTGGGCAACGTGTTGATGTCACCGGCGTCACCAAAGGGAGGGGGTTTTCCGGTGTCATTAAACGGCATGGGTTCCATGGCGGTAAAAAGACTCACGGCAGTCACAGCCACAGAATTCCCGGCTCCATCGGTTGTAGTGCCACGCCTGCAAAAGTGATTAAAGGCAAAAAAATGCCAGGCCAATATGGAAATCAGCGTAAAACGGTTCGAAACTTGGAAGTTGTCGACATCAGACCTGAAGAGAATATTATGCTGATCAAAGGTGCAATTCCTGGATCGGGGTCTGGCATTGTCGAGATCAAAAAACCAAAATTCGCAGAATAGATGGAATAATTCCCTAAGAATTTTGTTAATCTTTAAAATTATAATTTTTTGAGACGTAATTATGGCTCTTGTAGATGTTCTTAATCGTAAAGCAGAAAAAGTTTCACAGGCTGAACTTCCAGATACTATTTTCAGCATACCCGTTAAATCGAATGTGTTGCATGAAGTTGTGACCATGCAGCTCGCAAATAAACGTGCAGGGTCAGCATCTGTAAAACATCGCAGCGATGTTAAGGGGAGTGGAAGAAAACTTTTTAGACAGAAAGGGACCGGCCGTGCGCGTCGCGGTAATGCCAAGTCACCGCTTTTAAGGGGCGGCGGTTCAGTGTTTGGTCCTGATCCCAAGTCGTATTCCTATAAGGTTCCGAAAAAGGTAAAACGCCTGGCCATTAAGATGGCCTTGAGCAGCAAGCTGAAGGCGGACAACCTTGTGGTGCTCGACGAACTCGATCTCGAAAGGATTAAAACCAGGGATTTCCTTGAGGTTATGGATGCATTGAACACTCAAAATGCTTTGATTATCACCGAAAAAACGAACGAACACCTGGTGCTGTCTGCCAGAAATGTTCCGGGCATAAAGGTTTTAAAAGTAGAAGGAATGAACGTATATGACATTCTTAAACATAAGAATGTGGTGTTGCTCGAGTCTTCGCTAAAGTCTATTGAAGGGAGGCTGGTTGGATGATTCCGTTCGATTTAATAAGACGTCCATTGATCACTGAAAAGACAAACATTCAAAAAGAGAGTTACAACCAGATTACGTTTGAAGTTGATCGCAATGCCAATCGGGTTGAAATTAAACGGGCGATTCAAGACATTTTCAACGTAAAGGTCGCCAGTGTAAAAACCATGCAGGTTAAGGGAAAGACCAAGCAAAGGGGTCGGATTATCGGAAAACGTAGAGACTGGAAGAAAGCAATTGTCAAATTGATGCCCGGTGAGCGTATCGATTTTTTTGACGGAGTTTAAAGGGGTAAAGAATGGCTGTAAAAAAAGTTAAACCGACTTCCCCCGGGAGGCGTGCTCAATCGTATTCAAAATTCGATGAAATCACAAGTGCCACCCCTGAAAAAAGCCTGTTAAAAGTCCTCAGGAAAAAAGGCGGCCGTAATGTTTATGGCCGCATCACATGCAGGCACCGCGGGGGCGGGAATAAGCGGCATTACCGGATTGTCGATTTTAAGCGGGACAAGACCGGAATTCCGGCCAAAGTTGCCGCCATAGAGTATGATCCGAATCGATCCGCGAGAATTGCGCTCCTCAATTATGTCGATGGTGAGAAGCGATACATACTGGCGCCGGTTAATCTTCGGGTGGGCGATACGGTGCTTTCAGGACCCGATGCAGATATAAAACCCGGGAATACGCTTCCGCTGAGTAATATTCCGCTGGGAACACATATTCACAACATTGAGTTGCGGATCGGAAAAGGCGGACAGATTGTCAGAAGCGCCGGGACGTACGCCCAACTGATGGCAAAGGAAGATCGTTATGCGCTCGTCAAGCTTCCATCCGGCGAAGTTCGGATGGTTCTTTTGAATTGCAAGGCGACCATCGGTCAGCTTGGCAACGTGATTCATGAGAATATATCTCTCGGAAAAGCGGGTCGTAAGCGTTGGCTCGGGAGACGTCCCAAGGTGAGAGGGGTCGCCATGAATCCGGTTGACCATCCAATGGGCGGGGGTGAAGGCAGATCCTCGGGCGGACGACATCCATGCAGCCCGTGGGGCATGCCGACAAAGGGGTTTAAAACCCGCAAGAAACGGAAAAGCAGTCGCTATATCGTCAAAAAGCGTACCAAGAAATAGCAGGGAGTAGTTTATGCCACGATCGTTGAAAAAAGGTCCGTTTGTTGAAGAAAAATTATTAAGGAAAGTTCTTATCGCTCAGGAAACCCGAAGCAACCGAGTTGTCAAGACGTGGTCGAGAAGATCGACAATTGTTCCTGAAATGGTGGGAATTACACTGGCGGTTCATAATGGGAAAAAGTTTGTTCCGGTATTTGTTACCGAAGACATGGTTGGGCACAAACTGGGTGAATTTTCACCGACCCGCACTTATTATGGTCATGCTGCTGATAAGAAATCAAGGTTGAAGCGTTAAGGTTGGCAGAAAAGGAACTGTTTGTAATGGAAGTTAGAGCTGTAACGAAATATGTGCGTATTTCTCCTCAGAAGGTTCGTATGATCGTTGGTGCTGTTAAGGGGAAGCCGGTAGAAGCGGGCCTGGAAATGCTCAAATTTATGCCCCAGAAGGCGGCATCTATTGTTGAAAAAACAATCAAAAGTGCTGTGGCGAATGCAGATCAATATGCGGATATCGATCTGGATTCAATGGTTATCCGTAATATAATCGCAGACCAGGGACCCACATTGAAACGTTTCAGAGCAAGGGCACGCGGCAGGGGTACACGTATTTTAAAGAGAACCGCTCATATTACGGTTATTTTGTCTGATGAATAGACCTAAAAGGGAGGTAAAAGCTTGGGCCAGAAAGTAAATCCTGTTGGATTAAGGCTGGGTATTGTTAAGACTTGGGAATCACGGTGGTATGCCGGAAAGCACTATGCAAATTATATTCTGGAAGATTATAATATCCGAAAATTTTTAAAGAAGAGACTCTACCACGCAGGCATTTCCCGGGTTGAAATCGAAAGATCGTCCAAGCGTGTCAGGCTCCGGGTTTTTACATCCAGGCCGGGGATTGTGATCGGAAAGAAAGGCGCTGAAATAGCATTGCTCAAGAAAGCGCTTGAAAAAATCATTTCTCATGAAGTCATTATCGATATTCAGGAGGTTAGAAAACCCGAGATTGATGCACAGCTTGTGGCTGAAAATATCGCACTTCAGATTGAACGCCGGGTTGCATTCCGGCGAGCCATGAAGCGTGGCATTTCTTCTGCCATGCGGTTTGGCGCAGAGGGTATAAAGATTATATGTTCAGGCCGACTGGGCGGAGCGGAGATGGCAAGGACAGAACAGTACAGAGAAGGTCGAATACCATTACATACCTTACGGGCCGATATCGACTACGGTTTTATAGAAGCACGTACAACATACGGCATTATCGGTGTAAAGGTATTTATTTTTAAAGGTGAGATTTTAAAAAAAGATAAGGTGCCGGTCAGCTAGATCCCATAGGAACTCGCTGTTATAGACGGCGAAGCCGTCCGGCCGCCTCGCGAGCGAGGGCGCTTTGGGCAGTCGTCTTACAGGATCGCGAAGCGATTGGATAACTTGTACAACACCATGAAGTATCGGAGATAGAGGACATGCTTAGTCCCAAGAAGGTAAAATTTCGAAAACAGCAAAAAGGCAAAATGAGAGGCGCTGCATATCGAGGGTGTAATCTCGATTTCGGCGAATTTGGATTGCAGGCAATAGAATGCGGTAGTATCAGTTCAAAACAGATCGAGGCCGCGCGTATCGCCATGACACGGCATGTCAAAAGAGGCGGGAAGCTGTGGATAAAGATATTTCCTGATAAGCCTTTTACAAAAAAACCTGCTGAAGTCAGGATGGGAAAAGGAAAGGGATCTCCCGAGGGATGGGTTGCGGTCATTCATCCCGGTAGAGTACTTTATGAGATGGAGGGGGTTTCCAGAGAACTGGCAAAAGAAGCACTTCGGCTTGCTTCACATAAGCTTTCTGTAAAAACAAGGTTCATAGAGAGAGGTGATTTGTAATGAAAGCGAGCGAGATCAGAGCGCTGAGTGCCGAAGAAATGCTGCGAAAAGTAGATGATCTTAAACAGGAATTGTTTAATCTACGCTTTCAGCATGAAACCGGACAGCTTGAAAATCCCCAAAAAATGAAGCAGACCAAGCGGGATATCGCCAGGGTCAAAACCATAATAAAACAACCTGAATTGGGTAAAAAGGCAGAATAGTTGTTGCCATGAAAAAAAAGTTACTAAAAAGACAATTAATCGGGACAGTGGTCAGCGACAAGATGGACAAGACCGTCATCGTATTGGTCGAGCGGCTCGTGAAGCACAGATTTTATAAGAAATATATCCGGCGGCGTGCCAAGTTCGCCGTTCATGATGAAAACAATGCTTGCCGAGCCGGAGATAAAATTTTGATAATTCAGTCAAGACCGCTGAGTAAAACCAAACGGTGGCGCGTAAGCAAGGTCGTCCAAAAAGCTGTTTGATTGTTATCGTACGGCAAAAAGTCGGAAATCCAGCTCTTTGCCAATGTTTTATTTAGGTTTTAATAATAAGTGTCTGTTAAATATCCCGAAAATCGACCTTTAAAACCGAAGACATGAGGAGTCCGATTTATTTCGGAAGTTATCATATACAAGGAAAGTTAAAAAGATGATTCAGGCGGAGACACGATTAACCGTGGCAGACAATTCGGGCGCCAAGGTTCTGTATTGCATAAAAGTTCTTGGCGGTTCCCGAAGGCGATATGCAAGTATTGGCGACATCATCGTCGTATCTGTTAAGGAAGCGATACCGAATACCAAGGTCAAAAAAGGCGATATACTTAAGGCTGTTGTGGTTCGGACGAAAAAGGAAATCCGAAGACCGGATGGATCCTTCATACGATTCGATGATAATTCAGCGGTCTTAATTACACAAAACAGGGAACCTATCGGAACCCGTATATTTGGTCCGGTGGCCAGAGAACTTCGAGCCAAAAGATTTATGAAAATTATATCGTTGGCGCCAGAGGTTTTATAGTCCGACGATTTTACAGCCTGTGGAGAGTTGATTCATGTTAGATAATAGATGTCACATAAAAAAAGACGACAAAGTCAAAGTTACTGCCGGTAAAGATAAAGGTAAAGTCGGTAAAGTCCTGGGTATAAAAAGAAAGAGCAGCCGGATTATTGTTGAAAATATCAACATGGCCAAAAGACACGCCAGGCCCAGTGCAAAGCACAGACAGGGCGGAATTATTGAGAGCGAGGCACCCATCCATTGGTCCAACGTTATGTTGCTGTGTAATAAATGTGTTACCCCCGTTCGTATAAAAATGAAGCGTCTTGAAGATGGAAAAAAAATTCGGGTCTGCAGGAAATGCAATGAGATCATAGATTCTTAGGATCGCGTGCCGGAGGAATTGAATGTCACAGTTAAAAGAATATTATCATAAAGAAGTTGTCCCCAGACTCTTCGAAACCTTTAAGTACAAAAACATCATGCAGGTTCCAAAACTTGACAAGGTGGTATTGAATATGGGGCTTGGCGAAGCGATTCATAATATCAAACTTCTGGATTCAGCAGCCGAGGAGCTTAAAATAATCGCAGGCCAGCATCCGGTGGTTACCCGTGCCAAGAAATCAATCGCAGCGTTTAAACTGAGGGAAGGAATGCCCATAGGGTGCATGGTGACCCTTCGCCGCCAACACATGTATGATTTTTTTTATAAATTGGTTAATATCGCATTGCCCCGTGTTCGTGACTTTAGAGGTCTATCGGGGAAAGCCCTTGATGGTCACGGCAATTATAGCCTTGGGGTTAAAGAGCAGATTATATTTCCTGAAATCGATTACGATAAAATAGATAAAATTAAAGGTCTTAACATATCCATCGTTACGACTGCAAACACCGATGAAGAAGGAAAAGAACTTTTGCGACTATTGGGCATGCCGTTTCGTAATTGAACAATGAACAATGAAGAATAAAGGATGTGTGTCGAAGGTTGAAGCTATGACAAGCGTTCAATCTTCAGCTTAAGGGGGAGGAAGATTTGGCAAAAAAATCGCTTAGAATTAAAGCAATACGAAAACCCAAGTTCAAGGTCAGACAATACAACCGCTGTCCCATTTGCGGGAGGCCCAGAGGATTTTTAAGGAAATTTGGAATTTGTCGTATTTGTTTCCGGAATCTTGCTTCCCAAGGTAAGCTTCCCGGTGTCACGAAATCCAGCTGGTAATCGATCGGGTTGATATTAAAAAACAAACTGTATCAATAAGTTGTAAGGAAATTTTAAAGCGTTAATATAAATAGCGGAGAAGACTATGGCAATGAGTGATCCAATTGCGGACCTGCTGACCCGAATTCGGAACGCAGGAAAGGCAAAATTCAACAGCGTCGATATTCCAGGGTCAAAAATAAAAATTGAATTGGCCAGGGTATTAAAAGATGAAGGGTTTATCAGAAATTATAAATTCATCAAGGATAAGAAACAGGGTATATTGCGTATTTATCTTAAGTATGACAAGAGAGACACCCACGCGATTTTGGGTCTTAACCGTGTTAGTAAACCGAGTCGACGTGTTTATGCCAAAAGCAAGGATGTAAAGCCGGTTCTGAGCGGTACGGGGATTGCTATTTTATCGACATCAAAAGGGATAATGACGGATAAAAAAGCCAGGACTGCAAATGTAGGGGGAGAGATTCTCTGCAATATTTGGTAAAAAGGAGTCATGAATGTCCAGAGTAGGTAAAACACCTATACCCATACCTGAAAAAACGAAGATCACCTATAAAGACAGAGTAATTACTGTCCAGGGCGAAAAGGGCACCCTTGAAAGAACCGTCCATCCTGCAGTGGATCTAAAGATAGAAGACGGGATGATCCGTGTGATCACTGTTAACGATGCCAGGACCAGCCAGGCTTTTCGCGGACTGACCCGCAGTTTGGTGGCCAACATGGTTGCCGGCGTGAGCCAAGGATTTGAAAGGATACTGGAAATACACGGTATCGGCTATCGGGCTGCCCTGAGTGGCAATCATATCGAATTTAATCTCGGATACTCACACCCGATTAAATTCGATCTTCCCGAAGGCATCTCAGCATCCATTGACAAAAAAAATGTTATAAAACTCATGGGTATCGATAAAGAGCTTTTGGGTCATACCGCTGCATCTATTCGGAGATTGAGGCCTCCCGAACCCTATAAGGGCAAGGGAATAAAATATGCCGAAGAGTATATTCAGCGGAAAGCCGGAAAGACAGGAACTAAAGCAGTATAAGGTTATATAGAATATGGGATCTTTAAATCCAAAAAAAAGAGCACGTTTAAAGCGAAAAAAGAGAATCAGAAAGAATCTTGTCGGCACACCGGAACGGCCGAGACTGAGTGTTTTCCGAAGCGCGAAACATATTTATGCCCAGGTCATTGATGACACCCATGGACAAACTATGGTGGCGGCGTCAAGTATGGATAAATCCGTAAAGGAACAGCCGGTATTTGAAAACAAAATTGCTGTAGCAGGTTTTGTTGGGAAACTCTTGGGAGAAATGGCGATAGAAAAGGGTATACGCCAAGTTGTTTTTGACCGAAATGGTTTTTTATATCACGGACGGGTTAAAGCCGTTTCTGATGGTGCACGTGAGGCAGGACTGGATTTTTAAGGGTTTGGTATATTAAAAATTGCACCTCACAAAGATAAAACAACGTATTGTGACAGGGTAAAATCTTAATTTGAGTCATTTACGGTGAAGGAGGCGGATTTTTGTTCAAACAGAATAAAGGCGAAAATCAATTAATCGATAAGGTCGTTTACATTAACCGGGTTGCAAAAGTTGTCAAGGGAGGACGCCGTTTCAGCTTTAGTGCAATCGTGGTGGTTGGTGATGGCGAAGGGAGTGTCGGCCAAGGGCTTGGAAAAGCCGGCGAGGTGCCCGAAGCGATCCGTAAAGGTATAGAAAAAGCTAAGAAAAACATGGTGAAATTCCCCTTAGTCGACGGAACAATACCTTATGTGGTTATCGGAAAGTACGGTGCCGGACGTGTTTTGTTAAAACCTGCTTCCCAAGGAACCGGTCTTATTGCAGGGGGCGCTGTTCGAGCGGTGCTTGAAGCAGCGGGAGTCCAGAATATTCTTACAAAGTGTATGGGTTCACATAATCCTCACAATGTGGTTAAGGCAACCATTGAAGGACTCTGTCGATTGCAGAGTCGTGAACAGGTGGCTGCAAGACGCGGTATTAGTGTGGAAGACCTCTAGAATTAAAGATTCAAGAATGACCAATGATGATTAGAAATGCAAAAATCCAGGGGAATCTTCGGTCATCGGCTATAGTTAAACCATAAGGGATGATAAATGAGTGGAGTATTAAGGGTAACGCTTGTTAAAAGCATGATTGGAAGGCCTGAAAAGCATCGGAGAGTATTGCGCGGTATGGGACTGACAAAACTTAACAGAACCGTTGAACTTAAAGATACGCCTTCAACTCGAGGGATGGTCAACACGGTATCACATCTGGTGAAAGTTGAGGAAAATATAGATGAAGCTAAGTGAGTTGTCACCTCCTGGCGGATCACGCAGGGCGAGGAAACGTGTGGGACGCGGGGTAGGTTCAGGTAGCGGTAAAACCGCCGGCAGGGGTACAAAGGGGCACAATAGCCGAAGCGGCGGTGGCGTAAGACCCGGCTTTGAAGGTGGACAAATGCCGATTCATCGCCGACTGCCCAAACGCGGTTTTACCAATATTTTTAAACAGAAAATATCTGTAATTAATATTCGTGACCTTTCAATATTTGAAAGCGGCAGCACTGTGGATGAGGCCGAACTTTTACGGACCGGTCTCGTTAAAGGTCCGCGGGACGGCATTAAACTTCTTGGACACGGCGAGATCAAAATTCCGCTTACAATTAAGGTGAACGGCGTCAGTAAAAGCGCCAGGGATAAAATAATCGCCGCGGGCGGAAACGTAGAGGTTCTCTAATATGCTTGGTGGCGGGTTCGGCAATATATTCAAAATACCTGAACTCAAAAAAAGGATTATATATACGTTAGCGCTGCTTATCGTCTATCGTATTGGCGTGCATGTTCCGACTCCGGGCATAGACACTGTGGCACTGGCCTCATTTTTTGCCCGGGCAAAAGGGACGCTCCTCGGTCTTTTTGATATGTTTTCGGGGGGCGCCTTAGAGCGGCTTTCTGTTTTTGCCCTCGGGATTATGCCCTATATCAGTGCATCGATTATTCTTCAACTTTTGACTGTGACCATTCCCCATCTGGAGCGTTTGTCAAAGGAAGGCGAGCAGGGGCGTAAAAAGATTACGCAGTATACACGGTACGGCACGATTTTGCTCAGTGTAATCCAGGGGTTCGGTATTAGTGTTGGCCTTGAGAAAATGATGTCTCCCGGCGGTGCGGCAGTGGTTATAGATCCCGGCTGGGGATTCAGGCTCATGACCGTGATGACCCTGACGGCGGGTACGGCGTTTATTATGTGGCTGGGTGAACAGATCACCGAACGCGGAATCGGCAACGGCATTTCCCTGATTATATTCGCAGGAATTATTGCTCGGATGCCGGCTGCAATCGGAAATACATTCCGTCTACTTTCAACCGGTGAAATGGGGCTATTTGTCATCATAATTTTAACTATTCTGATGGCACTTGTTGTGGCCTTTATCATATATGTGGAAACGGGTCAGCGTCGGATAACCGTTCAATATGCCAAAAGGGTTGTGGGCCGAAAAATGTATGGGGGGCAGAGCACCCATTTACCGTTAAAGGTCAATACATCCGGCGTGATACCACCCATATTCGCTTCATCCATCATCATGTTCCCGGCAACGCTGGCCAGTTTTATAGCGATTCCGTGGATACAGAACATTGCATCGGCCATGAGACCGGGTAATATCGTATATGAAACTTTATATGTCGGCTTTATATTCTTTTTCTGCTACTTTTATACCGCCGTCACCTTTAATCCGGTGGATGTTGCAGATAATATGAAAAAACAAGGTGGATATATTCCAGGTATTCGTCCGGGCAAACGTACGGCAGACTACATAGACAGGGTTCTTACCCGTATTACTTTAGGGGGTGCCATATATGTTTCTGCAGTATGCGTACTTCCATCTATTCTGATGACAAAATTTAATGTTCCGTTTTATTTTGGCGGTACTGCCCTTTTAATCGTTGTTGGGGTTGCTATTGATACCATTCAGCAAATAGAATCTCACATGCTGACCCGTCACTACGAAGGATTCTTAAAGAAAGGCGGGGCTAAAATGAAAGGAAGATTCTAATCGTCCTGAGCAAACAGGCGTCGGGGGAAGACATGCCAAAAGAAGAAGCGATTAAGGTTGAAGGTATCGTGCTTGAAACATTACCCAATGCAATGTTCAAAGTGGAATTGGAAAATAAGCATCAGGTACTTGCGCATATTTCCGGAAAGATGCGCATGCATTTTATTAAAATTCTGCCAGGAGATAAAGTTACGGTTGAACTCTCTCCATATGATCTGTCTCGTGGAAGAATAACATACAGATCGAAATAAGGTGGTGATTGATGGCCGACGATCGGTGTATCGGTAATGGTTTAAACTCGGTACACGGTAACCATCGCCCATTGTCTACTACCCTAGTGAAGGAGAAATGTGAATGAAAGTCAGGGCATCGGTTAAGAAAATGTGTGCCAAGTGTAAAATTGTCCGCAGAAGAGGAGTTGTCAGAGTCATCTGCGAGAATAAACGCCACAAACAGAGACAAGGTTAAAAGGAGGATAAGCTTTGGCAAGAATCGCGGGAGTAGATTTGCCTAGACGGAAACGGATCGAGGTCGGACTGACATATATTTATGGTATCGGTCCGAGCATATCAAGGCGTATACTCCAAAAACTCGATATTGATCCGAATACAAAGACAGATGATTTGTCTGAGACTGAGGTCAATAGTATTCGTAAGGTGATTGACAGCGAATATAAAGTTGAAGGTGAACTTCGCACTGATATTTCCATGAATATTAAAAGGTTGATGGATCTCGGATCTTACCGTGGACTTCGCCATCGAAAGTCGCTTCCCGTGCGTGGGCAGCGGACAAGTACCAATGCACGAACGCGAAAAGGACCCAAAAGATCTGCAGTTAAAAAGAAAGGTGGCGTTCGAAAAAAATAAAAAGGATACCCGTTTGTTGTTCGATCGTTGAGTCGCGATGAATGAATAACGGATAACGAATTTTCAGGCAGGAGCATAATACATGGCGAAAAAAATCCGTACTAAAAAGAAAGAAAAAAAGAATATACCCAGCGGGGTCGTACATATTCAATCAACGTTTAACAATACCATCGTTACCATTACCGACTCTGGCGGTAATGTTGTTGCCTGGTCAAGCGCAGGGGTTCAGGGCTTTAAGGGATCGCGTAAGAGCACACCCTTTGCTGCTCAACTTGCAGCAGAGGATGCCGTTAAGAAAGCCATGGAGCACGGGATGAGAAATGTTGAAGTGTATGTCAAGGGCCCTGGCGCAGGCCGGGAGTCCGCGCTTCGATCTCTTCAGGCCGCAGGGTTAAATGTTTTAGTGATTAAAGATGTTACACCCATACCGCATAATGGTTGTCGACCACCCAAACGACGCAGAGTTTAGAATAATTGAAAATTGAAAATTGAAAATCGAAGATTGAAGATTTTTTGACGGTTTAATTCCATAGAAGGCGGATCCATTGAAAATGGTCAATCTTCAATATAAAGGGGGAACGCTTGGCTCGATATACAGGTTCAGTATGCCGGCTATGCCGACGGGAAAATTTAAAATTGTTTCTTAAAGGAGATCGCTGTTATTCGGATAAATGCGCTTTTGACCGACGGGGTTATCCGCCCGGACAGCACGGGCAGCGTCGTGGAAGAAAAATTTCTGATTACGGGATTCAGCTCCGGGAAAAACAGAAGGTAAAACGGATGTACGGTCTTTCGGAAAAACAATTCCATCTGTTTTTTCAAAGGGCGGACAATCAAAAAGGCATCACCGGAACAAATCTTTTGGTAATTCTAGAGCGCAGGCTCGACAATGTTGTTTATCGTATGGGCTTTGTGAATTCTCGTACTCAAGGGCGTCATTTCGTAAGGCACAATCACTTTCTCGTTAACGGGAAAAAGGTTAATATTCCGTCATATCTCGTTAAAATGGGTGATGTGGTTGAAGTTCGGGAAAAAAGCCGCAAAATTCAGGCGTTGGAAGATTCACTCGATGCTGTGGTGCGAAGAGGCATTCCGCAATGGCTGGATCTGGAAAAAGAGAACCTGAAAGGTATTGTTAAGGGGTTTCCCTCCCGTGAAGATCTAACAGTACCGATGCAGGAACAACTCATCGTGGAACTCTATTCCAAATAACCGAGATACGGGATATGAGTTGTGGCGTATGTGATGATCGTACGTCTGTATCTCATCCCGCATATCCTTAATAATCCGCTATAAAAATTGGAGATATAATAATGGCGTCAAGTGAACTTATGTACATGAACTGGCGTGAGATGATAACGCCAGAAAAAGTTCAGGTAACCAGTAAGCCGACGTACGGCAAGTTCGTTTGTGAACCCCTTGAAAGAGGGTTTGGTATCACAATTGGAAATTCTTTAAGAAGGATAATTCTATCGTCTCTTTACGGAGCCGCAATCGTATCTGTAAAGTTTGACGAGGTTATGCACGAATTCAGTGTTATTCCAGGTATTTATGAAGACGTGTCCGAGATTATCCTTAACTTAAAGGAAGTGCGATTTAGACTTTCCGACCCTGAACCGAAAACAGTTCGCATTGATGCAGAAGGAGAACGTGAAGTTACCGCCGCTGATATCATCAGCGATGACGGGAGGTGTGAAGTGCTGAATCCAGAACAGCACATCGCGACCCTTTCATCTGAGTCAAAATTGAAAATGACCATGACCGCCATGGTTGGCAAAGGGTATTCATTGTCTGAAGCAAACAAAGATGAAGACGCGCCTCTGGGTACCATCCCCATCGATGCCGTTTTCTCACCGATTAAACGCGTTACCTACGTGGTGGGCAATGCCCGTGTCGGTCAGAGAACAGACTACGATAAACTGACCTTGGAGGTTTGGACCGACGGAAGTATCCTGCCTGAAGACGCAGTGGCCTATGCCGCCAAGATTTTAAAAGAACAGATGACGATCTTCATTAATTTTGATGAACTTTTTGAGCCGGAACCTGTGGAAAAGACCGAGGAGATAGAGAAGCCCAAGTTAAATGAAAATCTTTATAGAAGTGTTGAAGAACTAGAGCTTTCCGTGCGTAGCGCCAACTGTCTTAAGAACGCAAATATTGTAAAAATTTATCAACTGGTCAGCAAAACCGAGGCGGAAATGCTCAAAACCAAAAACTTTGGCAGAAAGTCTTTAAATGAGATCAAGGAAGTCTTAAGTGAAATGGACCTGTCTCTCGGAATGAAGATGGAAGGTTTTGAGTTGCCTAAGGAAGATATAGAGGAAGGAGAATAATTAATCCCATGAGACATCGAAAAGCCGGCGTAAAATTAAACCGCACGAGCAGCCATAGAGATGCCATGTTTAGAAATATGGTGACGTCGCTCTTCAAACATGAACGCATTCGTACGACGGATGTTAAAGCAAAGGAATTAAGACGCTGGGCCGATAATTTAATTACTCTGGCGAAACGAGGAGATGTTCATGCGAGGCGCCAGGCACTTTCAATTATACGGGAAAAGGACGTTGTTCATAAACTTTTTGCAGAAGCTGCCGAGCGTTATGGGGCCGTATCCGGTGGGTATACCCGGATCGTCAAACTTGGAAGACGACCGGGTGATGCCGCGCCGATTTCATTGATTGAGCTGATCTTTTCCGAAGATGATAAAAAGAAGAAGAAGAAAACCAAAAAGACGAAAAAGACCAAAGCCGCTGTAGAGAAAAAACAGGTTGCCGAGAAAAAAGAAGTTAAAGATACGCCGGCGGCTGAAAAAAAGATCAGCGTAGAAGAAGAGATTAAAGAGGAGAAGGAAGACATCGCGTTAAAAGAAGATACCTCCGAAGACAAGGCGGTGGTTTTAGAACCTGAGGTGTCTGTCGAAGACGCAGCCGAAAAGCCTGCAGAGAAGGCCGCGGAACCGACGGCGCCGGAAGTCACTGAAAAATCTGAACCTGAACCTGAAAAAGCCGAAGATAAAAAGGAAGACATCGGATCCAAAGAATAAATCCGAATGGATGCTCGTCATCATCCCATGATCCTTTCCAAAGCCTTGTCTGAAAAGACAGGGCTTTTTTTTTCGGGTGTTTAGAACAGGGTGTCTTTAGCCCTTTTAAAAATATTATCTGAATGCGTGTTGCTTCATCGTTTCATAAGGCTAACATGTTATTATAATAAAAGACCGTTTCGCATGAGGAGAAAACATGTCTGCAGTCCAATCCAGCATAAAGAAAAAAGATTATGATGTTGTCATTATCGGCGGCGGTCCCGCCGGACTCTTTGCCGCCCATTACTTGTGCGAGCACTCTGACCTGAATGTTCTTATTGTCGATAAAGGAAAAGGTCCTCTGAAACGCAAATGCCCGATCACTGAAAATCAAAAATGTATGAAATGTAAGCCCTGCAATATCCTGTGCGGTATCGGCGGCGCAGGTCTGTTCTCTGACGGTAAGCTGAACTTCATTCCTAAATTGGGCAAGACCGATTTAACTCAGTTTATGCCGGCCGGCAAGGCCCAGGAGCTTATCTATGAGACGGAACAGATATTCAACAGATTCGGAATGGACGGCCCTGTCTATCCCACCGATTTGGAAGAAGCCTATAATATCCGGAAACGGGCCAAGCGGTATGGGATCGACCTGCTGGTTATCAAACAGAAGCATCTGGGGAGTGAAAACTTGCCGGGCTACATCGCAGATATGGTCGATGACATCAAGTCCAAAGGGGTGACGATACACACGTCAGAGGAAGCAAAGGACGTTATTATCGAAAACGGACGGGTGAAAGGGGTCGTGACCAACCGGAAAAAATATCCATCGAACAACATTATCCTGGCCCCGGGCCGTGTGGGCGCGGACTGGACCGGGAAACTGGCACAAAAATATGGGATCGGGCTCAGGCAAAGAGGCATTGAGGTTGGGGTGCGCGTTGAGGTTCACAATGATATTCTGCAGGATCTTTGCGACGTTATCTACGATCCCACTTTTTTTATTCAGACATCAAAATATGACGATCAGACCCGAACATTCTGCACCAATAAAGGGGGATTCGTTTCTTTAGAGAATTACACCAACTTTGTCTGTGTCAACGGGTATTCATATCGGGACAAAAAATCCGAGAATACCAACTTCGCATTTCTGTCCAAGGTGGTTCTGACGGAGCCGGTAACGGACAACCAAGCATACGGAGAGTCCATCGGCAGCCTGGCCACGCTGATCGGCGGCGGCAGGCCGATACTGCAGCGCTTCGGCGATCTCAAGCGCGGCCGGCGGAGTACATGGCACCGAGTTAAAAAAGGGTATATTGAACCGACACTGACCAAGGTGGTCTGTGGTGATATCGCCATGGCGCTTCCCGAGAGAATTCTAACCAACATCATGGAAGGTCTGGATACGCTCAACCGGGTGGTTCCGGGTGTATCCAACGACGGAACATTGCTTTATGCACCTGAAATTAAATTTTTTGCAACCCAGGTCGATACCACGCCTGATCTGGAAACAGAGATCAAAGGGATGTACGTCGCCGGCGACGGGCCCGGTGTGGCGGGAAACATTGTATCAGCCGGTGCCACCGGACTGATACCCGCCAAAGCCATTGTGGCAAAAACAAAAACTTAGTTTGATATTTTTTTGTCAGCTACCTGAATACCCGATCCGCTATCGCCGGAAATTGGCTCCGGACCGAATCGACCATACCGGGATCAATTTCAGCGGTGATAATTTCTTCCGCCTCCCCCGCCTCGGCCAGAACCTGTCCCAGAGGGTCGACAATCATGCTGTGGCCCGCAAAACGGGTGCCGACGCTTGGGCTGGTGCTGGCGCAGTTGCAGGAGAAAAGATACGCTAGATTCTCATGGGCTCTGGCCCTGTTAAACAACCGCCAGGCCTCCACGCGTGCAAGGGGCCAGGCGGATACGACTAAAAAAAATTTCGCGTTCTTATCGAGCATTCTGCGAAAAAGCTCGGGAAACCGCAGATCATAGCAGGTGGAAAATCCGCTTTCTCCCCAAGGGGTATCCGAAACGACAACATCCTTGCCCGGGGTCAAAAGTTGGGCCTCTTCCGACATATAGCCGAAAAGATGGATCTTGCGATATTTCGCAACAACCTCACCATTTGGGTTCAGCAAAATTGTCGTATTAAACAAATTATCGTTTTCTCTTTCGACAAAACTACCCATCAAAATATGGCATTGCCGCTCACGGGCCTTTTCTTTGAATGCACTGACCGTTGGGCCATTCATCGGTTCGCTGTCAGATTGATACCTGTGGAAAGAAAAAAAACCGCACGGCCATATTTCAGGCAGTAAAATGAGGTCGCTTTCCGGTGTACGGTCCACCATATTTAGCGCGTGTTCAAGGTTCTTCTGTTTGGACTGATCGATAATTTCCAGTTGGATGCTCGATACTTTCATATTCGACCCTCTGATATTAAAACTGTTAAACCCTATTAGAAGCCATCTCAAAATAAAGATTTTGGTTCAAGATCAAGGCGGAGCCGAGTTTTAACCCGCAGGCATACTAAAGTATGTCGAGGACTTAAAACGAGGCTCCAACGCCGAGATTGGGCCAATAGATTATTTTGAGATAGCTTCTAATCTGCCCTCTCTTCAGGTCCGGGGCATCTTCGACTTTCGCTCAATCAAGATACTAACATTGCAATTCCGAATTTTCAAATTTTTCTCATAAATTTATTGCTCATTTATTGTTTTGTCGAGAGTTTTTCATCCTTAAAGTCATTGTATCAGGGTGAACGCATTTGAATCCCGATAGAGAGAGAACGCTCCACGACGGCGTATATCTCTTTCCAACCGAATGGAACTTGTGCTCGAGCACCCGTAAGCCCGAGCCGTGCCAGGGTCATAAAGAACCATTCGTCGATAAAATATCCGATGGATGTTTTAAATTATAATTTCATTCGGCTCGGTCTAACGGGTGCTAAAGCCCTTCAAACAGCCATTCGGTTTCCAAGAGAAACACGCCGTCGCTCCGCTGTACCGAAATCAAATGCGTTAACCCTGCTCATTGAATTGTATTGGCTTGCAGGGAATCCCAATTTTGTTTATGCTCGAATCGAATCCTTGTAGATTTTTTAATGTATCCAGCGCAAGGGGTGACGGTGCCCCAAAGGAGAATAAAATGATTATAGATCACCCGGGAAATGTGACCGAAAGAATCTTGCTCCTCGGTGAAAAAACGTCATGTGTTTATCTTTTAAAGGGAAAGGGCGAGTATGCCATCCTCGGCGGGGGAATGACCTACATCGTTCCCGATGTGATCCGGCAGTTACAGGAATTTAATATAGAAGAGAAAAAGATAAAACAGATGGTGATACTTCATTCCCATTTTGACCACTGCGGGATCGTTCCTTTTTTCAAAAAACGATGGCCGTGGATAAAAATAACGGCATCGGCAAGGGCAAAAGAACTTTTGAACAGACCCGAAGTCATCGAAAGTATTTCATTCTTAAATGGAATACTGCTGGCTGAACATGGACTCCAAGAACAGACCGAAGCCCTGGGACTGGAGTTTGGCGGAATAAATGTTGAAGATATTGTAGCAGAAGGAGACGTCATTCCCTGCGGTGATCTCTCCATGGAGGTGATCGATACCCCGGGCCATTCTTCATGTTCCATTGCAGTGTATGTTCCTCGAGAGAAAGCCATGTTTGCGTCCGATGCCGGAGGCATTCCATTTAAAGATAAGATTTTTACAGCAGCAAATTCAAACTTTGACAAATACCAAGATAGTCTTGAAAAGATGGCCGGATATGACGTCAATGTCTATCTGGCCGAGCACTTCGGCGCCAGGACCGGTGATGACGGCCGGGTTTTTTTTAAGCAATCCATAAACGCTGCAAAGGAAACACGGGGTATTCTGGAAGCGTCGTATGGTAAAACCAAAGATGTTCAAAAGAGCACCCAAGAGATAACCGAAAGATTTATGGAATGGATACCCGACGGCTTTATGCCGAGGGATATTATCGCAATGGTGATCGGTCAGATGCTCAAATATATTGCCGCGCAAGACCCGTGATATGTCCGGGATGGATCCTCAACTCAAGATAACCGATTTGTTTAATCTTGAAAAACCGGGTCCTCTCCCGCGATGCGGGATCTTTGATGGGCCATGACTGTCCCGTATTGCGAATGTTAAAAACAACGGCTATGCCATCTCAATCGGTTAACCTGGAATATTGGAATAATGGAGTGTTGGAGTAATGGGTTTTGAACCCTTTTTAATGCCCAACATTCCAATACTCCAACACTCCATCATTCCGGCTAGTATGTTCGGTAGACTTCACCCCTCTGGGGTAGCACAAAAAGTCAGGTCCTCCCCCGTATGGCGGGATCTTCGATGAGCCCGGATTCTTAACTATGAATATTATTAATACAATAATTCCCATATTTTCGATAATCACCCTGGGATGGTTTGTCCGATTTAAAGGGTTTATTCAGCCGGAATTTTTAGGTCCGGCAAATCGTCTGGTCTATTACCTGGCAATCCCCGCCATGATCTTTCACGCCATCTCAAAAGCTTCCTTAAAGGCCAATTTCGACGTTACCGTTCTGTTCATTACGATTCTGGCCGTTCTGACTGTCTTTGCAGTGGCCTGGTGCGTGGGCTTATTTTTGCGGATCCGGCAAGGGGCTCTGGGAACGTTTATTCAGGCCTCCTTTCATGGGAATCTGGGATATATCGGTCTTGCCGTTTCATATTACTCCCTCGGCAATGATGGGTTTGTGAGGGCCAGTATTATTGCGGGGTTTATCATGATATTGCAGAATTTTCTTTCCGTCGTCGCCCTTCAATTGAATTCTGACAATAATTCGGCCTCACAAAACAAACGGGCTGTTGTTTTACGAATATTGGGCAATCCTGTTATTATCTCGGCATTTGCAGGTATTTTATTTTCTTTCACAGGACTGCGGCTACCCCTTGTTATGGACAGAAGTCTGAATATTTTGAGCGGACTCGCACTTCCTATGGCCTTGCTTCTCATCGGGGCTTCTCTTTCTTTTAAGTCGATGCAATCGAAGATATTTCAACTTTTTTCTTCGAGTTTCTTGAAGCTGATTCTACTTCCGGGCTTGGGCGTTATCTTCTACCGATTATTCCATGTAGATCCCCAGGGCTATCTTCCCGGTCTTATCCTTCTGGCATCGCCCACCGCCACGTTAACCTATGTTATGGCAAAAGAAATGAACGGCGATGCAGATTTTGCAGTGGCAGCGCTTTCCGTCTGTACCATGCTGTCTGCGGTGACATTTTCCATATGGCTGCATATGGCAGCCGGATAATTAGTGCCCGAAGGAAAACAGTCCTTTCCCCCAATATCTCCGCCTGCCCCGTGAAATGCTTGCCCAATGAAATGCAACGCCTATTTCATCGGGGCGCAGCCTATTTCTCCGGGGTCAGACGCAAATTTTAACCCGCCACCGATCTTTGGCGGGTTAATCCTCGAAATACACCCCGCATCACTGTGGTTAAAATATTCGTCTTCCTTGGTTTTAACGAAAAATCATAGTTTTCGTTCGAGCACATTTCATCTTGATTTAAACCTTTTCCGATCTCCGACGTCTAAGGGTACAAAAGATGCCAGAAAGGAGACAAGAAAATGGAAAAGAAAAATCTGATAATCGTTCTTTTGGCAATGGTTTTCGCGCTGTCATTTATCTCGCCTTCGGCCTGGGCAGGGAGCCCTCAGCAGTATCGATGGGAGGGTGTCGCCATCGGCGTTGGTGCAGCGGTTCTGGGTGGTGCACTGATTAACGGTTGTATTTATCCATGTCCGCCGCCGAGAGTGGCCTACAGATACCCGTGTCCGCCACGTTATGGATATTATCCCCCGCCGAGACATCATCGAGGACATTGGAAGGCCCGGAAAAGATGGCGTTCCCATCATTATAAAGAAACACGGCACGGCGGTCGCGACCGTGGTCATGGCAGATATAAGCCACGAAGATGACCTTAAGCAGTGAGTGTTCCCCCGTCCCGCCGCAAATCCGGTCGGGACGGGGGCTGTTGCCTCCTTGGGTTGATTATGGTATCGTTTTTAAAACACGAACCTGGTCATTAACCGATACAAGGGGGAAAAAAGGATGTTAGAGAATTCAATGTCACGGCTCTATCTGTTTGTCGCCATCTTTATCATGGCCGTATTGGCGCTTCCGGTATCCGGAAATGCTGCTGACTTTTCCGCCGATATGGTTCAAACATCGTCCATGGGAACCATAAAAGGTAAAGCGTTTTTCAAGGGAAGTAACTTCAGACAGGAAATGAATTTTCAAGGGAGAAAACAGGTAACGATTTTCCGAAAAGATAAAGGCGTTGTATGGGTTTTGATGCCTGAACAAATGATGTACATGGAAATGCCTTCAGGCAGTCAACCAAATATGGCTCCCGTTGATCCGGATGAACTGGAGAAGATGGGGACGAAGAAATATCTGGGCAAAGAAAAAGTCAACGGCTATATGTGTGCAAAACATCTTTACACGCCCAATGATCCGTCCCTTGGCACTGCAACCTACTGGATTTCCGAAACGCTCCATTTTCCCATCAAAATTGAGTCAGATGGGCCATCCGGCCATATGGTCATGGAATACAGAAACATCGATGAAAAAACGGTTTCCGACGCTCTTTTTGAGATACCCTCCGGGTATCAGAAGATGTCAATGCCAATGATGCCCGGCATGTCCGGTCAATAAAAACAACGAAACCGGCTAAAAAAATATACGTATTCAGGGGGGTGCTTCCCCGTTTCACTTTGGCGTCTGCGTGTCTGGTCATTTCAATAACTTAGCAGCGGGGGCATTCCTTCCCCCTCCGCGTTCTCCCGCGAAAAGCATGCGGGAGCCGCGGTCTCCCCCACTGCTAAATCATTGAAATGACGAAGCCACTCCGCCGATATCGTTACACGAGAAAACACACCCCCTGAATACGTACAAAAAAATAGGTCACCCAGACATATGCATGGTCCGGGTGACCCAAATATTTGACTCAGACCACTCTAAAATCGAACAAAAACTTCTTTCATCGAATTGTCATTTTTTCTTCAACCAAGAATTTAAAACTGCCCCACAAAAGGATTATGGCGCTTTTCCACGCCGATGCTTGTTTCCGGACCGTGCCCTGAAAAGACCCGCATATCATCTTCCATATTAAAAAGTTTGGTCTTGATGCTCGATATCAGGGTGTTAAAATCTCCGCCTGGGAAATCGGTGCGACCAATGGAACCGGCAAACAGCGTGTCCCCCACAAAAACAATCCCGTTGGTATACAGTGAAATACCGCCCGGCGTATGTCCGGGCGTATGGATAACTTTCAGGGTAATATCACCAAAAGAAACGGTATCGCCTTCCTCAAGGGTTTGATCACACGGTGGTGAGTTTTCCACTGAAACCCCGAAAAAAGCTGCATTTGATGAAAGTTTTTCCAGCATGGGTGCATCTAGAGGATGAATCAGGATGTCGGCACCGGTTGCATCTTTCATTTTACCGTTGGCGCTGACATGGTCAAAATGTCCGTGGGTGTTGATGATATATTTTACCTTGAGCTTGGCATCGGCCAGAGAAAGCAATATCGTGTCTGCATCACCCCCTGGATCAATGACAACAGCTTCTTTTGTTTTCGAACATCCGCAGATAAAACAGTTTGCCATAAGCGGTCCAACGACCAGTTCTTGGATAATCAAAACAGCCTCCTATGATAATTGATAATTAAATTCTGAGTATCATTTTAGCGATATGATAGGACACGGTCGAGGCGCAATCCAACTCCGCATTTTTTGCGGATTCCTGTCTGAGTGAATCGGTGAGCGTAGCGTAAAGAACAGCAAGCCGGCATGTACCATGGGTTAAAAAAACCGATAGAAAGTCTTATTTTCAAATATCGGCCGCTGTTTTTTTTTACGTTCACTGATGCACGGGTTTGACCCGTTAAAACCGGATTGTCTGATTGCGACAATTTTTTTCAAAAAGGCTAAATTGATACCATTCTTGCACGTTATGGTGGGCAATATTTGTTATTGGAAATATTCTCCCAAAATCAGAAGATTAAATTTACGGAACCCTATTTTTTGCTTGCTCAATGAGTTCAACAAGACTTGCCATTTTTGGTTTTGGCTTTGCATTAACAAGTCTTTTAAACGTATCCTCCGGCAAGGATTTTTTAAAATATTCCACCACGTCGAAGCACTCCCACCAGCAGTCGAAAATCTTCCAGCAGGGCAAATCGTCTTCGCTGTTTGTTCTGCAGTATCCGAACAAAACAGGTCCGCCCAGCCTGGGACATCTTCGCTCAAGACCATCCAAAACTTTATTCATTGATCAACGACTTTTTAACATTTTCGGCTTGGGAAAATTTTCGAACACCTTTTCCGACGCTGACATCTCCGCATCCGTCAAGACAAAATTATACAATTCCCCGGCAAAGAATTTGTCATAGGCTGTAAGGTCGATGAGACCGTGACCGCTCCAGTTGAACAGGATAACCTTTTCTTTGGCCTCTTCTTTGGCTTTTTTTGCTGCGTCAATGACTCCGGCCAAAGCGTGGTTGGTTTCCGGAGCAGGTATAAACCCTTCAGTCCTTGCAAAAATAACTCCCGCCTCGTAGGCATCCAGCTGGGTTGCGGATTTTGCTTCGATAATTCCCTCGTTAACAAGCTGGCTCACTGCCGGAGACATCCCATGATACCGGAGCCCGCCTGCATGAATTGGTGGTGGAACAAAGGCATGTCCGAGACTGTGCATCGGGAGCAGGGGGGTATATCTTGCGGTATCCCCGTGATCGTAGACAAACGGTGCCTTTGTCAGGGTCGGGCAGGCCGTCGGTTCATATGGATATATATCAATATTTTTCCCATTTATTTTGTCGCAAACAAACGGGAATGCAAGGCCGGCAAAATTGCTTCCACCACCGGCGCAGGCGATTACGACATCCGGATACTCCCCGATCTTTTCGAGTTGTTTTTTTGCCTCAAGCCCAATAATGGTTTGGTGCAACATAACATGATTTAGAACGCTGCCCAATGAGTAGCGTGTTTTACCGCTTTCATCACTCACGGCCGCTTCAATGGCCTCACTGATAGCAATGCCGAGGCTTCCGGGTGTGTCAGGATCATTTTTCAACGCATTTCGACCGGCATTTGTTTGTGTACTGGGACTTGCCACACACTTCCCGCCCCAAGCTTCCATCATCGATTTGCGATACGGTTTCTGGTCGAAGCTGACTCTGACCATAAAAACTTTACATTCTATTCCGAACTGGGAACAGGCAAAGGAGAGGGCGCTTCCCCATTGTCCGGCCCCCGTTTCGGTGGTCATTTTTTCAATCCCGAAAACCTTGTTGTAATATGCCTGAGGAACGGCGGTGTTCGGTTTGTGGCTTCCAGGAGGACTTACCCCTTCATTTTTAAAGTAGATCCTTGCAGGCGTATCCAGAAATTTTTCAAGCGCGCGTGCTCTGACGAGCGGTGATGGCCGCCAGATGCTGAGAACCTTAAGGACATCTTCTGGAATATCGATCCACCTGTCGGGACTGACTTCCTGCTCGATGAGGTTCATGGGAAAAACCGGTGCAAGGGCTTCAGGCTTAACCGGCTGTCCGTCAGGTCCCAGTGGTGGGTTCATCTTAATATCGGCAAGTATATTATACCATTGCCTCGGCATTTCATCTTCCGTTAAGAGAACTTTTTTGACTTCCATACAATCTCCTTTACGTCAACTGGTTTCGGTTATCTGAATGTCGGTGGTTGTTTTTATTTTTGCCAAAAACCGGGTGCTTTGCACCCGGTCGCAAATGCAACGATTAAAGCACTGACGTGCTTTTGACTTTTCGGCCTATGGCCGAAAAGGCAAGCCACCCGTTTTACGGGTGGTCGTTGACTTCCCTTTTTTCAAGGGCTATGTGTATACTGTCGAGGATTCCATTGATAAAGGAACCCGACAATTCGGTGCCGAATTTCTTTCCTACGTCAATGGCCTCGTTGATGGATACTTTGGGTGGAATGTCCTGACAGTAAAGCAGTTCATACAGGGCGATTCTAATAATATTTCTGTCCACGCAGGACATGCGGCTTATTTTCCAATTATCGGAGAAGTTTTCGATGATTGAATCGATTTCGGATTTTGCTTGGATAACGCCGTTAACAAGCTTGAGAAAAAAGGGGCGGGCCTTTTTTGAAGGGTTAAAATTGACACAGAATCGTTCCAGCAACTCATTGGAGTCATTCTGGTTCATATCAATATAAAAGAGCGCTTGCATAGCAAGTTCTCGGGACTTGCGACGGTTCCCCATGGTTAAGCCTGGTCGACGACCTCAATCAAGTTTGCCATTTCTATGGCGGTTATTGCCGCACTCCATCCCTTATTGCCGGCTTTTGTTCCGGCACGTTCGATGGCCTGTTCGATGGTATCGGTGGTTACAATGCCAAAGATGACCGGAACTTCAGATTCCAGACCCACCACGGCGATTCCTTTGGAGACTTCGGCGCTGACTAAATCAAAATGCGGCGTTGCACCTCTGATGACCGCTCCCAGGCAGATAATCGCATGGTATCGACCTGTTGTGGCCATCTTTTTTGCCATCAATGGTATTTCAAAGGCACCGGGGACCTTCACGATCTCGATATCTTCGTCTCTGGCACCGGAGCGTAACAGCCCATCCAAAGCACCTTCAAGAAGTCTTTCGGTGATAAAATCATTAAAACGGCTTACAACAAGCCCAAATTTTTTGCCCTCGGCCAGGAGCTTGGCTTCAATAATTTTTGGCATTTGATTTCCTCCCGATGTTATTGAAATGGATCACCTGTCACGGGTTCCTCAATTTTACGGCACGGTATTGACATTTAACAGGTGCCCCATCTTAAGTTTCTTGCATTCCAGATAATTCCGATTATATTCATTGGGCTCTGTCTCGATCTCAATTTGTTCGATTATACTGAGCCCATATCCTTGAAGGCCGACCATCTTCTTGGGATTGTTGGTCAGAAGCCGCATCTTTTTAACGCCGAGGTCCACCAGAATCTGGGCGCCGATCCCGTAATTTCTCAAATCAGGCTTGAATCCGAGCCTTTCATTGGCCTCAACTGTATCCAGGCCCTGATCCTGGAGTGCATAGGCCTTAATCTTGTTAACAAGACCGATGCCGCGTCCTTCCTGCCGGATATAGAGGAGTACCCCGGCGTTTTCCTGGTCGATCATTTCCATGGCCGTCTGCAGCTGATCACCACAGTCACAACGAAGGGAAGCGAAAATATCTCCGGTGAGGCACTCTGAGTGGACTCTGACAAGGACGGGTTTCTCCGGATCAATGTGCCCCTTGACCATGGCGATATGCAACAAATCATCCACCGCATTTTCATACACAACTGCTTTGAATTCTCCTGCAATGGATGTGGGAATCACCGTCTCTGCAACCTTTTTCACGAAAGATTCGGTACGCATACGGTATTCAATAAGATCCGCAATGGTGCATATGCCGATGCCGTGCTTTTTACTGAACTTTTCAAGGGCCGGCATCCGGGCCATGGTACCGTCTTCATCCATGATTTCACAAATCACTCCGGCGGGTTTTAGACCGGCAAGACGCGCCAGATCTATGGACCCTTCTGTCTGGCCGGCTCGCACGATGACCCCTCCGTTCCTGCCGCGTAGCGGGAATATATGTCCGGGTCTCACAAGATCGGTGGGTTCGGCATCGTCTGCTACGGCTGTAAGAATTGTGGTGGCGCGGTCCGCCGCGGAAATGCCGGTTGTTACACCGCACCGCGCTTCGATAGACACCGTAAAACCGGTCTGATATTTAGATGTATTGTGTTCAACCATCAGCGGCAGGTGAAGAGAATCGATCTTTTCTCCGGTCATGGACAGACAAATAAGTCCCCTTCCATATTTGGCCATAAAATTGATGGCTTCAGGTGTCACAGATTCACCCGCCATGGTGAGGTCGCCCTCGTTTTCACGGTCTTCGTCATCAACGAGAATGACCATACGTCCGGCCTTTATTTCTTTAATCGCTTCTTCGGTGGTTAATAGTGGCATTTTTATTTATTTTCTCCGTTGTTCCTTAATTTTCAATAAGATGTAAAAGTTCCGAAACCCCAAATTAAACGAAACCGGTTTTGGCAAGAAACTGCATGTCCACCGATTTGCCGGTCTCTCTCGGGGTGTCGATGTCATGACTTCGACGAACAAATCGTTCCACATACTTTCCGATCATGTCTGTTTCTATGTTGACTATATCTCCAGCTTTTATATCGCTCCAGGTCGTCAATTTTGCAGTATGCGGTATGATACTTACGTCAAACCGGTTGCGGCTGCAGTTGTTGATGGTAAGGCTGATGCCGTCCACCGCAACCGAGCCTTTTTTTATCATATAATAAGACAGGGATTCGGGAACTTCAATGGTGATAATTATGGCGTTTCCGGTTTTTTCCTTGAGTTTTACGGTTCCAATCCCATCAATATGCCCTGAAACAAGATGACCGTCCAGGCGATCGGACAGTCGAAGGGCGCGCTCAAGGTTGACGCGATCTCCGATCTTTGCCCGGCCAAAGGTCGTCGTTGCAAGGGTTTCAGGTGACATGTCCACCTTAAACAGCGACCCCTCGATCATAACCACGGTCAAACAGGCGCCGTTTACTGAAATACTGTCTCCGATTTTGGTCTGATCAAGATCGAAGTCCGCATCGACACCCAAGCGTTTCCCCTGACCCGTCGGTCGTATTTCACGAATCGTGCCGAGACCTTCTATGATTCCGGTAAACATAATTCAAAAAATGGTCCATTGGAAATTGTCAATCTTGGTGTCCGGTTTCGGTGTATCCGCCTGGGGTAATGTTATGTGTCAATATACCCTTGGATCATAATATCGTCACCGAATCGTCTGACATGAATATCCTTAACCGGAATACAGCGATCCATTGCATCCGCCCCCGGTCCTTTGCAAATGGGAATGCCGTCATCTCCTCCCAGAATTTTAGGTGCGAAGAAAAATATAATTTTTTCAACGATGCCTGCGGATAGCGCGGATGCGACAACCCGGCTGCCGCCTTCGATAAGGAGGCTGGTTATACCCCAGGATCCCAAGCGATCCATGAGGCGGTCAAGGTCGATCCTCCCATCTTTTAAAGGAGATTCGATAATTCTGGCGCCTGTCTTTTCTATTCGGGCCTTTTTATCGTTTGAAACCGAAGGCCCGGTGACCAGTATCGTATCAGAATCCGAATGAAGCCGCAAGAGTTTAGCCGCTTCAGAAATTCGAAGATGGGTGTCGAGAATAATTCTTGTGGGATCCTGACTTTTGAAATCTTTTGGACGATTTGCCAGCCGGGTGGTCAGACTGGGATTGTCTTTCTCTACCGTATTGATGCCCACCATAATGGCATCGACAGCATGACGAAGGCTGTGGACAAACTCCCTGGCCGCTTCACCGGTAACCCACTTGGAATCACCGCTCCTTGTTGCGATGCGCCCGTCTAACGTCGCTGCGCATTTAATGATCGTAAAGGGTCTTTTGGTTCGGGTGTACTTTATAAAAAATTCATTCAGTCTTTTTGCGTGGTCTTCACAAATCCCCGCCGTGGTTTTGATACCATGCTTTTTTAAATATTCTAAGCCGCCACCTTTCACGTCGGGATTTGGGTCTTCCATGGCAACAACCACATGCCGAATTCCGGCACCTATTATTTTTTCGGTGCAGGGGGGCGTACGTCCAGTATGATTACAAGGCTCCAGCGTGACATAAAGGGTTGCATCTCGTGCCAAACTTCCGGCAGTGTCGATGGCATCGACTTCAGCATGAGCTTCGCCTGCGGCCCGGTGATATCCCCTTCCGATAACCTCGCCGTCTTTAACAATTACGGCACCGACCATGGGGTTTGGCGAAGTAAACCCCTCGCCCTTTTTGGCAAGGTCGAGTGCCATCTGCATAAAACGCTTGTGGTCTTTGAATGTCAAAATACTATGGTTGACCTAAACTCGGATACGTTCGACATTTTTCCAACGCATCATGTTTAATGCCTGCTCAAAAGATGTTTTAATTCAGAAACAAAATCGTTAACATCCTTGAACTCCCTGTATACTGAAGCAAACCTTACATATGCGACATCATCTATATCATGAAGTTTTGCCATGATCTTTTCACCGATTCTGTGGGAAGGTATCTCCTTTTCACCGGTTTCCCTGAGATCGCGTTCCAGTTCATCGAGGAACTCATCGATAACATTAACACTTATATCCCGTTTCTGACATGCCTTTTGGAGGCCCGAACGGACCTTCTCACGGGAAAAGACTTCACGGCGCCCATCTTTTTTAACAATCATGACAGGGATATCTTCAATATGTTCGTAAGTGGTAAATCGTCTGCTACATAGAATGCATTCCCTGCGTCTCCGGATGACATTCCCATCTTTGCTCAATCTAGAGTCGATCACTTTGTTGTCAATTTCTCCGCAAAATGGACACTTCATGAATTCCTCCCTGGCTCTATCTCGGATTATTGATGGTTAATTCGGACGGGCCGACATCAATCTTTATGACGTCAACACCCGCTTCCTTCAACATTTCTTCGGACATGGAGTCTGCGTATCCAGACGCGTAAAAGATGCTACTTATTCCTGCGTTGATAATCATCTTGGCACATATGGAACAGGGCAGGTTGGTGCAGAAAAGTGATGCACCCTTTATGGTAACACCATGATAAGCGGCCTGAATGATGGCATTCTGTTCGGCATGTATCCCTCGGCAAAGCTCATGATTTTCACCCGAGGCGATATTCAGTTTTTCCCGGAGGCATCCTGTTTCAAGGCAGTGTTTAATGCCGGTGGGCGCACCGTTGTAACCGGTGGACAAGATTCTTTTGTCTTTTACGATGATGGCGCCAACCGACCGCCGGAGGCATGTGGAACGTCTGGCCACCAAAGACGTGATGTCCATAAAATAGGTTTCCCATGAAGGGCGGCTGCTTTCCCCTGCCACTTTTATTCCACCTCTTGGTGCCAGTTTCGATACAGCGGAAACGCTTGGCAGAGCTCAAACACTTTTTTCTTTGTCGTTGCAATAATTTTATCATCCGTGTAATTTTGGAGCACATGGACAATAAGTTCTCCAATTGCTTTCATTTCCGGCGCTTCCATGCCCCTGGTGGTAATTGCGGGGGTCCCGATACGGATACCACTGGTCACCGCAGGGCTGAGGGTCTCAAAGGGTATGGAATTTTTGTTCACGGTAATTCCGGCACGGCCCAAGGCGTCTTCAGCATCTTTTCCTGTTATTTTCAGATTTCTCAAATCGACGATCATCATATGGTTATCGGTACCGTTGGAAACCAGTTTTAAACCGCTATCCATCAGATGGCCGGCGAGAACATCTGCGTTTTTCACGATATTTTTCTGATAGGTCTTGAATGATTCGCTCAGGGCTTCTTTGAACGCAACCGCTTTGGCCGCAATAACATGCATGAGCGGTCCGCCTTGAATTCCGGGGAATATTTCCCTATTCAGTCGGGTGCTGTAATCGGTTCGAGCCAAAATCAGGCCGCCGCGCGGCCCTCTTAACGTTTTGTGCGTTGTTGAAGTTATCACATCGGCAAACGGTACGGGAGAGGGATGAAGTCCGGCGGCCACAAGACCGGCGATATGGGCCATATCCACCATTAAATACGCGTTTACCGATGCCGCGATTTGTGCGAAGGCTTCGAAATCTATTATACGCGGGTAGGCACTGGCACCGGCAACGATCAACTTCGGCCGATGCTTTTTTGCCAACCGTGTCAGTTCTTCATAGTCGATGGTACCGGTATCTGCATGTACGCCATAGTGAATAAAATTATAGAGTTTTCCTGAAAAACTGGCCGAGCTGCCATGGGTCAGGTGCCCCCCATGGGACAAATTCATTCCCAGGACCGTATCTCCCGGCTCTAGCAGCGCAAAATATACGGCCATATTGGCCTGGGAACCCGAGTGCGGCTGAACATTCGCATAAGGGGCTTTAAATAGCTTTTTTGCGCGGCTTACTGCCAGTTTTTCAGCAACGTCGACATATTCGCACCCGCCGTAATAGCGTTTATCCGGATAGCCTTCGGCATATTTATTGGTAAGTACACTTGCCTGGGCGGCCATGACTGCAGGACTTGCAATATTTTCCGATGCAATAAGCTCCAACGTGTTGGTCTGTCGATCGATTTCCATGGAGATTGCACGGGCAATCTCGGGATCTACTTTTTCGATAAGTCTCAAGTTCAAATATTTTTCCTTGATTGGGTTTAAGCGCGAAGTGGTAACGATGGTTTCGCCGGTTAGCCGTGACGGCTTAACCGCTAACGGGTCAACCGGTACAGCCGTGCTCCGCATCCATATCTATGTGATCGAATTTTTCCAGTCGACGAAGATGCCGTCCACCGTCGAAGGGTGTCTCCAACCAGGCTTTAACAATCTCCAGGGCAAGCATGTCTCCGATAACGCGCGCCCCCAAGACCAGTATATTGGAATCGTTGTGTCGTCTGCTCATGATGGCGGAAAAAAGATCTGAACACAGCGCCGCCCTGACACGAGAAAATTTATTGGCAACCATGGACATGCCAATCCCGGTGCCGCACAACAAGATCCCACGGGAAAATTTACCCGAAGAAACCATTGATGCGACTTTGATACCATAATCCGGATAGTCCACCGAATTTTCACTGTAGCATCCCACATCCTCAACATCGATGGACCGTTCCATGAGGAATGCTTTGATTTTTTCTTTCAAATCATATGCAGCATGATCGCTGCCGATCACAATGGGTGTTGTAATTCCGGACATGATATTACCCTGTATATTGGAACTGAAAGAACGGTTGAAAGCTTTGAAGGGAAAATATTTTCAAGAACCCCAAAAATGCTCACCGGTCGCGTAAAAAAGTCTTTTTAGGAAACAAGCAAAACTATTCGGTTTCAATTACAGTGCGGCCCTTATATGTGCCGCAACTGGGGCATGCATGGTGTGGAAGCCTGGCATCACCGCACTGGGGACAACTGGTCAGATTAGGGCCTGCAATCTTTTGATGCGTCCGTCGCTTATCCCGCTTTGATTTTGATGTTTTTCGTTTTGGAACTGCCATAAGTAATCACCTAACTATTTGTTTTTGTTGAAATGTTATTTAAATCCATACTTTGTCAAGGTTGAAGTTTAACTAATTGAAATAATAAGCATTGTCAAGATTTTTAATACATATTTATTTTGATTTCCAATACCCCGCCTTTTGTCGGCGTACGGATGAGATTCTGTCTCTTGGGGGAGCGGGGCTTCATTACATGTTAATTCTGTTTAAGCCTGAAAGCAAGGCCGGAAAGACGTTTTTTGGGCGTATCGTTTTTGAGCGCAATTGCCAGGGCTTTTTTTGTGCCGATTAGAATTACCAGTTTCTTCCCCCGTGTAATGGCGGTGTATAAAAGGTTTCTCTGGAGAAGAACAAAATGCTGTGTCATTATCGGTAATATGACGGCCGGATATTCGGATCCCTGTGATTTATGAACAGATATGGCATACGCCAGGGATATTTCATCCATCTCCGTAAAATCGTAACTTACCGTCCTTCCGTAGAAGTCCACCGAAAAGACATTTTCTTTTACGTCAACCGTGCGTATGGTCCCGATATCTCCGTTGAAAACCTCTTTTTGATAGTTGTTTTTAAGGTGCATGACCTTGTCTTCAATTTTGAATGTACTGCCTCTGGTTTCGACGATCACCGGATTTGGGTTCAATACCTTCTGCAAAACTTGATTAAGATGGGTCGTTCCGATGACGCCTTTATGCATGGGCGTTAGAATCTGAACGTCGTGCACCGGATCAAGATTAAACCGTTCAGGAATTGTTTTGTTGCACAATTCAAGAATCGTGGCGACAACCGTGTTCGGATCATTCTGTTCTATAAAATAAAACTCAGAAAGGCTTTCGGTATGGTCCAGCGGCTCGAAGACCGGGAATTCACCCTGGCGAATTCTGTGAGCGTTGAACACAATGGGACTTTTATGCGCCTGCCTGAAAATTTTCTTGAGATAAAATACAGGTGTCCGGGCTGATTTTATCATGTCGGAAAGAACGTTGCCAGGACCGATTGACGGAAGCTGGAAAACGTCACCGACCAATATCAGAACAGCGGTCATGGGGACCGCATTGATCAGATGAAACATCAAAAGGGTGTCCACCATGGAAGCTTCATCAATAATTACAGCATCCGCGTCCAAAGGGTTATCCCGGTTCTTATCGAACAGGCCGTCTTTAAAATTAACCCCCAATAATCTGTGAATGGTTTTTGCATTCCTTCGGGTAACCTCGGACAGCCGTCTGGCTGCGCGACCGGTTGGCGCCGCAAGAAGAACCCGTTTCCCGAGGGCTTCAAAAATGGCATTGACAGATCTAATCAGGGTTGTTTTGCCGGTTCCGGGTCCGCCGGTAATAATTACCGCACGATGGGAGAGAATCTTTTCAAGGACGTCAACTTGTTCCCGGGAAAGTGCGATGGCCAATTTTTTTTGAACTTCTTTTGAAATGCGTTCCGCATCTATTGAGGTCGGTATGATCGGGACAGACAGCAACGCTTTGATTCGATTTGATATACCGGTTTCCGCCTGGTGAATTTCTTTCAAGTAAACGATTCTGTTTTCAGAAGTATCCGGTGCATTTTCAATCACCAGTTCTCCGTCGGCCGATAATTTTTCCATGGAATATCGGGTGATATCGGCTTCAAGGGAAAAAAGGTCTGCACACTGCGCAACCAATTGACTTTCATAAACAAAGACGTGCCCTTCATTGATGAATTGCTCGATCACATGGCGGATGCAAGCCCTCACACGCTGGGTGTCATCCCTTGAGATACCCAGCTTGAGCGCGATTCTGTCCGCAAAATAAAAACCGATTCCGGGAATATCGGTGGCCAGGCGGTAAGGATCACTTTGGATAATATTGACCGCATCCGCACCATAGGTTTTAAGTATTTTTGCACAATAAGCGGTTTTCACCCCCGCATTTTGCAATAACTGCATGACGCCCCTTGCCGCATGATTGTATTTCCAGGCATCACATATTAACGCTGCTTTTGCGTGTCCGACGCCGTCGACCTCGACGAGTCTTTCAGGATTTTTTTCTATAATTTCAAGAGTCTCGGCTCCAAAACAACGGACCATTCTATGGGCCGTTGAGGGTCCGATCCCTTTGACAATGCCGGATGCCAAATATTTTTTGATGCCGCTGATGGTCGCCGGCAACGTCTCTTCATAGGACGCAATTTTGAACTGCTGGCCATATTTTGAATGGGTTTCCCAGGTTCCTTCGATTTTAAGGAATTGTCCCGGTTTGACCGCCGGCATTGACCCCACGATGGTAACCATATTGTGGGTCTTGCTCGTTTTTAGCTTTGCGATGGTATAATGGGTTTCAGGACTAGAATAGGTGATTCTTTCCAGCTCACCTTCAAGGGTGGTTATGGGAAGGGGCCTGTTCATGGTCGATGCAGGTGGCCCGGATGGTTTGGCGAATTGTAATGGGTGATTATCCAGTGAACGGCGTTGAAAAGATCCCGGGCCACATGGTCGGGATGAATCGCTTTTTCTTTTAATATTTTTTCAGCCTGGATTCCATTACCGGTTTTGACCAGAAGCGCGTACCTGCATCCGGCATTTCGGGCACATTCAATATCTTTCGCACTATCCCCAACCATAACAGCGGTTGAAAGGTCGATCCGGTATCTCTTTTTTGCCTGATCAATCAATCCCGGCTTTGGTTTCCGGCAATCGCACCGGTCTTCGGGTGTATGCGGGCAAAAGAATATATCTGTTATTTCCCCTCCGCCGGCTTGAACGCGGGTCTTCATCAGGGTATGAATTTGGTCGAGTCCCTCTCTGGATACCATCTCACGATTGATAACCGACTGGTTGGTGATGACAATGGTGGTAAACCCATTCTGTTTGAGCTGCTTTAACGCTTCTAAACTATTGGGCAAAAACTCAAATTCAGACCAGTGCTTTATGTAATCGGCCGAATCCCGGTTAATAACGCCGTCACGGTCCAGAAAGGCGACTTTTTGCAGTATGTGTTCTCGACGCGTCAATTATCTTCCGCAATTGCAAATGCATTCTCATATCCGTTTTGGATCATGAATTCTTCATTCCTGTCTGCTTCTTCCAGGCTCGAATATCTGCCTGCCCGGACCCGATAAAAGGTACTATTCCCATCGAAATAGGGTGTGATGTGGACATTTTCGTAGGATCGAGCAAGCTTTTCCCGAAGTCTTTCAGCGTTAATCCTCTCACTGAAGGCCCCGATCTGAATGGTAAAATTTCCCTGATAATAATTCGACGGCGCATAGGATCGACCGGTGCTTTTGGATATGTCCGGCCGATTGGGTGTGCCGAGTGCTATAATTTCAACATCTGTTGTACCGGGTCCGACAACGCCGAGTTTTTTTGCCGCCGTATAAGAAAGGTCGATGACCCGACCGCGGGCAAAAGGCCCCCGGTCGTTAATTCTGACGTCGATTTTTCGGTTGTTTTCCAAATTACGTATGCTGACATACGTGCCGAAGGGGAGGGTTTTGTGGGCAGCTGTCATGGCATACATATTATAGGTTTCGCCGTTGGCTGTCTTTTTCCCGTGAAAGTCCCTTCCGTACCAGGATGCTCGGCCCCGCTGGTTGAACCCTTTAGCATGCGCCAGCGGCTGATACCAGTTTTGCCCAATTTTATAGGGTTTCGGCTGCCCGGGAGGGGTTGGCGGCGGTTCGACTGCTGCACATCCGTAAACAAGAAAAATTAAAAGACCGCAAAAAGCAAGACGTCTATAAATTGCAGGGCAATGTCTTTTTTTTAATAGAATGGACATCACTATTTTTCAAATGCGATTTTCAAAACATCCAGCATCCTTTCCACAGGGTAAAAGCGAATCTTTTTTTGAATCTCTTTGGGTATGTCTTCCAGATCTTTTTCGTTCCACTTGGGTATGATAATCGTTTTTATGCCCGCACGATGGGCTGCCAGGACCTTTTCCTTGACGCCGCCCACCGGGAGAACCTGACCTCTTAATGTTATTTCACCGGTCATGGCAAGATCTTTGTTGATGGTTTTATGGGTCAGTAACGATGTCAGTGCAGTCAGCATGGTGACACCGGCTGACGGACCGTCTTTGGGAATAGCGCCTGCCGGGACGTGAATATGAATATCGTGTTTTTCGAAATAATCATCAGGGATGCCGATGGTATCGGCATTCGATCGAATAAAACTCAATGCCGCGGTTGCGGATTCTTTCATGACATCTCCAAGCTGGCCCGTCAGGGTAAGGCCTTTAGCACCCCTCATGGAGGTGGCTTCAATAAAGAGGAGTTCGCCGCCGGCCTGTGTCCAGGCAAGCCCCGTTGCCACTCCGGGAATTGAAGTCCTGGCCTTTGCTTCCGAAATCAATCGAACGGGCCCGAGGTACTCGGAAATATTTTCAACCTTGATTGTAACGGACGCGACTTTTTTTTCAGCGATACTGGCAGCAACCCCACGGCAGATCGATGCGATTTCACGTTCGAGATTTCTCAAGCCGGCTTCGCGCGTATACCCCGATATAATGTGTTTTACAGCGCCTTTTGTAAAAGACAACTGTTTGGTCTTAAGGCCATGGGCTTCACGTTGGCGGGGGATAAGATAGCGGTTGGCGATTCTGATTTTTTCGTCAAGTGTATAGCCGAGAAGCTTCAGAACTTCCATTCTGTCCAGCAGTGCAGGCGGGATGGTATCCAGAATATTGGCGGTGGTGATGAACATCACCTTTGACAGGTCAAAGGGCACGTCCAGATAATGATCTGAAAAAGAAAAGTTCTGTTCAGGATCGAGAACTTCCAGAAGCGCAGACGACGGATCACCTCGGAAATCGCTTCCAACCTTATCGATTTCGTCGAGCATAAATACGGGGTTGTTCGATCCGGATCGTCGTATCCCCTGAATAATGCGTCCGGGAAGGGCGCCGACATACGTGCGTCGATGTCCCCTTATTTCAGCCTCATCCCTTACGCCGCCGAGTGAAATTCGGAAAAACCGGCGGCCTAAAGCCTGGGCGATGGAGCGGCCCAGAGATGTTTTACCCGTACCGGGGGGACCGGCAAAGCATAGAATGGGCCCTTTTGACTCCGGTTTTAACTTGCGTACCGCCAGATATTCCAGAATTCGCTTTTTGGCTTTGTCCAGCCCAAAGTGGTCTTTATCTAAAATTTGTCTGGCCTTTTTGATGTCAAGGTTGTCCTCTGTACTTTCATGCCAGGGAAGTGTGGTCAGCCAGTCCAGGTAGGTGGATGCCACGGTATATTCCGCTGAAGACGGATGCATTCGGGAAAGGCGATTCAGTTCCCGTTCAGCCTCCTTGCGGGCTTCCTCGGGCAGGTTTTTTTCATCGATTTTTGCCCGGTAATCTTCAACTTCCACAGCGGCTTCATCTTTTTCGCCCAGTTCTTCTTTAATGGCTTTGAGCTGCTCGCGAAGATAGTATTCCCGCTGCCGTTTATCCATATCTCCTTTAACTTGGGATTGAATTTTGTTTCCCAGCTCGAGGATTTCCAACTGATGGTTAACCAGCCGAGTCACTTCCTTTAACCGTTTTTTCGTGTCAAAAATTTCCAGAACTTTCTGTTTTTCTTCAAGGCTGGAGTTGATTGTAGAAGCGATCATATCCGCCAATATGCCGGGTTCTTTTATGGATCTTGCCATCACCACGATTTCCTGGGGCAACCCGGGAGAAAGTTCGGCAATTCTGGTGAACTGGCCGATCATGTTGGACATCAGGGCCTCGGTTTCTTTGTCTTTTGTATCTATTTCTTTAATATGTTCGACCCGGGCTCGAAGATACGGCTTTTCTTGCACATATTCTTTGGCCTTGAATCTTCCCAAACCCTGGGCCAGCAATTGCAATTTGTTGTCCTCTGTTTTTGCCATTTTAAGGATCAATGCGCTGGTGCCAACGGTGTTCAGATCATCTTGGGCATGAACGTTATCCTCGGAGGACTTTTTCACTACAATCAGTCCTATAAGTCGATTCTGGGACATGGTTTCGTCGACCAGTTTAATCGATTCCGGCTGCATAACAACCAGCGGCAAAACCATTTTGGGGAAAAGCGCCGCGTCAAACAATGGAAGGATCGGAAGAACTTCCGGAATTTTTTCCGCGCTGAGTTCAGGTGATGGCTGCTGTTCTGTCATGTGAACCTCCAAATCGTTTCATCCAAACGAATTCTGATTTTATTTTACTCGCTATCGTTCTGTAATTGGGACCTTGAAAGTCTTATCAAGGGAAAGCTTGGCAAGTCGAACCTGGAGAAATCCATTGGAATATGAGGCAGAAACAACTTCAGGGTCAATGGGCGCAGGAAGATAGAGTATGCGCTCAAATTTACCATACTGTATTTCCGCCAGACGGTATGTTGCATTTTCTATGCGTGTTAACGGGACACGGTTTCCTTGAATTTTAACGGCTTTACTGCTGATTTCCAGCTCTAGGTCATCTTTTGTAACTCCGGCGATTTCACCCATGATAATGATCTCGTCCGGGGTTTCATAAATATCCATTTGAGGCTTCCACGTCCGCTCAGCAATCGTAAACATGGGGTTTATCGATCTAAAGAGATCCTCAACTGTTTTTTCGAACTTGGAATCGTGATGATCAAAATCGTCCGTGAATCGTATTTTGATATAATCCATTTTAAAGCTCCTGCGCGTAAGGGTTCGTTCAAAAATAATCACATGCTGATGCGTCGATTCATCCCGCCTGGCGGGGCTTCAGGGAACTTCAATATGCGAATATTAACACCGAACCAAGCATTTGTAAAGAAAAGTCCTGAATCTTGTCGGCAAATTCCGAAAGCGCGTATTCTGTTTATAGATAAGGTTCTTCTCCAATTTAGTTGGAGAAGAGGGTCCAAGGATTCCAGGGGTCAAGGATTCCAGGGTTTTTTTTCTTAAGACTTTATCAGCGTTTTAACATTCTTTCGATTTCTGGGATGTCTTTTTTTAGTGTACCCAACTCACTTTTTTCAATTAAATCTAAATCCCGGGCTAATAATATCCGTGTTTCCAATTCGCAAGCAGAAGCATAGGATATGTAAAGCATCCGAATGTAATCCATGGTTGTCTTTCTTCCATATTCTGCTGGATAGACACCACAGATCTTCTTGTCTATGAAGTTAGATCGTATCTTTCTTCCTTTGGGAATTTTGCTGCTATTCTATGTCTCTCTAAACAGAGTT
>JAQYVT010000135.1 GCA_030145345.1 Desulfobacterales bacterium | reverse complement strand
AGAAGGTTTGAAAGGGCAAGAAGGTGAGAAGAAAAGAAGGTGAGAAGGAGGGAAGGGGAGAAGGCAGAATACAGAAGATAGGAAAGAGGAAAGAGGAAAGAGAAAAGAGTAAAGAGGATATAGGAAGCAGGGGTTGGGAATCAAGTGAGAAGGGGAGAAGGTGAGAAGATAGGAAATGTCGAATCCAATGGGTTCAGTGCAATGGAACGTAATTCAAGGAGGCAAGTCATGAAAGAAGTCGATGTATTTTTGAAAACCGTGGTCGACGGTATGAAATCGATGGCCGAAGGGATCGAAGTATTGGCAGAAAAACTGGAGACTATTGCGAAATCTCGAGGGGATGTGACGCAAAAAAGGAAGGCCAAAGCGAAGGTTGCACGAAAAACTCCGGCAAAGGCTTCGAAGAAGAAGGCTGCACAAAAAGCTTTAAAAAAGTCTGTTTCCAACAAAGCAAAGACACCGACTGCCGTGGATACCGTCCTTGCGATCATCAATAAGTCAAAGAAAGGTGTTAATACGGCAACCCTTATGGAAAAAACAGGGTATGATCAAAAGAAGATTGCCAATCTGGTGTACAAATTAAAAAAACAGGGAAAGATCAAGAGTGTCAAAAAGGGTGTCTATTTAAAAGCATGATCCGATTAACCTTATGTTTTTATGACAGCATGGATGCTTTTCGAGGGCCGATCCGGCGCTCGGCAGCCTTTTGAAAACTCGGGGATCCGGAAACCCTGGACCCAATAAAAAAACGCTCAGGAGCATGGGGGTTATCCCATGATCCTGAGCGTTTTTTTTTAATAGATTGGCGCTAAAGGGGGAAAGCCTGCCAAAAAAGAGTTACCATAACGACACGTCCGGGTTGGGTCTTGATCAAACCGGAGCAATACCGGCCATCATCAAACCGATTTGACGGATTTTTTCTGTATCGGACGTACTGAACGTGTCCATAATTCGGCCTTCAAACATAACCGCGATTCTGTCTGATAGGGTCAAAGCTTCCGAAAGATCCCCGGTAATAAGGAGTATCCCTGTTTTTTCCCGTGCCTTTAGCAGTAAATTCCACACGTCTTCCGTTGCAGCGATATCCAACCCCTGGGTGGGCTGTTCCGCCACAATCAGTCGCGGTTTGCGATAAAATTCACGGGCCAGAACCATTTTTTGGAGATTACCGCCGGAGAGTTGACGCGCCAGTGCGCGAACATTTCCAGGTTTGACGCCGAATGCTTCTATGAGTCCTTTTGCTTTTATCTCTGCTTTGCGCTTGCTCAACCACGGACCCGATGAAAACCCTTTTCGGGTGGTCAGAAGGAAATTGTCCACCAAGTCGAGACCCATGCAGACCGCCAGTCCCTGACGATCTTCGGGGATATAAGACAACGCGCCGTCCCACGGTCTTTGGAGAAAAAATCGATTCCAGGGCTGGCCAAGAATGAACACATCACCCTTTTCAGGGGGTTGAAGGCCGCAGATGGTTTCCACCAGCGGTTTTTGACCGTTTCCGGAAACACCGACGATTCCCAATATCTCACCCTGTCGAACTTCAAGGTTGATGTTCTCTAACACATTGTTGCTGAGCCTTTGGACTCTAAGGACCCTCTGCTTCGGCTCTAAAGGCTGTTTTTCGATTTGAAACATGATTTCGCGACCCACCATGAGTCGGGCCAGTTCAGATTTGGAGCGAACATCGGCGGCATCCAGGGTTTCGACAACCTGCCCATGGCGCAACACGGCGATATCATCTGCGATTTCCAGAACCTCATCGAGCTTATGGCTGATAAAAACAATGGCCTTTCCCTGGTTGGCCATCTGTCTGAGTGCATCAAAGAGGTGGCCGGTTTCCTGGGGTGTAAGAACGGCGGTGGGTTCGTCAAAAATGAGGAATTGACTTTGACGGTACAAAAGCTTCAGAATTTCGACCCGTTGTTTTTCGCCCATGGATAAATTGGATATTCGGGCGGATGGATCGATATCAAGCTCATAGCGATCGGCCAAATCTTTGACAACACGTTTCATTTGTTTGGGATTCACAAAGAATCGGTCGTCCTGACCGAGAAGTATATTTTCAGCCACCGTCATGGCATCGACCAACATAAAGTGCTGGTAGACCATACCGATTCCGGCGTTGATTGCGGCTTTGGTGGAAGAAAAGGCAACCGGTTTCCCATTGATTAAAATTCTACCGCTGTCCGGCTGGAGTTGACCGGCAAGGATGCTCATCAGCGTACTCTTGCCGGCCCCGTTTTCACCCAGAAGGGCCTTTATTTTCCCTGAATAAATGTCCAGGTTGATTTTCCGGTTGGCATGTACAGACCCGAACGATTTGCTGATATTTTCAAGCCGGATATACGATGGGGCGTTATCGACCATGAAGATCTCCGCCTTTTGCCGATAGGGGTTGAACAAATTGTGATTCCGAATCCCAGGGAAAGAGGATCCATGTGTCCTGACTCACCTCTGTGATAAAGGTATCCACCATCGGCCTTCCGGCGGGTTTGGCATAAACGGTGGCAAAATGGGCCTTGGGGAGTAACTCTCTGACAACTTCAGCGGTTCTCCCTGTATCCACCAGATCGTCAATAATCAGCCAGCCCTCGTCATCGCCCGACATCGGCTTGAGAATTTGGATTTCTCCCTGGTGGTCCTGCCAGTCGTAACTGGTTACGCAGACCGTGTCCACCATGTGGATATCGAGTTCCCGGGCAACAATCGCCGCAGGGACCATGCCGCCCCGGGTGACGGCAACAATACCTCTAAAAAAATTCATGTCCAGCAGACGCCATGCCAGCGCCCGGGAATCTCGGTGAAGCTGATCCCAGGAGATGGGGTACGTTTTGGTATAAGTCTGATTCATCTGTAAAATACGTCCTTTCTATTCCGAAGGTTCGATATTGATGCCCAATGCCGACGGAACTTCAGTTCCCTGTCGTTTCCAGGAAGAAAGCACCAGGACGATAACCGTAAGGGCATACGGCAGCATCAGCAGCAGTGAAGAAGGAATATGCGTGCCGGATGCCTGGAGTCTGAGCTGAAGCGCCATAACCCCCCCAAAAAGATACGCCCCGATAACAGCACGCCCCGGATGCCAGAAAGCAAAGATGACAAGGGCAATGGCGATCCACCCGCGACCGGCTGACAGACCATTGGTCCACAAGTGCGTGTATGCCAGAGAAAGATAAGCGCCGCCGAATCCCACCAGATACCCCCCCACAAGCACACCGGCCCATCGGTATCCGGTTGCCCTGAGACCGGCTGCTGATGCTGCCCGGGGATATTCACCCACAGCACGCATGCCCATGCCCCAACGGGTATATCGAAAAAAAGCCCATATGGCCGGTGGGATGAGATAGGCCGTGTAAACCAGGGGATCGTGATCAAAGAAAACAGGGCCCAGAATGGGAATTTTGGACAGCACAGGAAGCGGCATTGGAGAAAATCCAGGGGCGGCCTGCCCGATAAAGGGGGTACCCAGATAGTTGGCCAGGCCCACGCCAAGAATCGTCAATGCCAGTCCGGAAACCACCTGGTTACCCTGAAAATCGAGACATACCAGTCCATGTATTCCCGCCAGAAAGGCACCCGCACAGCCGCCGATTAAAAAAGCCAAAATTGGACTGCCGAAGAATTTGGCTGAAACAAAGGCTGCCAGAGCGCCAACCATCATAATTCCCTCGACACCTAAATTGAGGATGCCTGATTTTTCGGTAAATATCTCCCCCAGTGTGGCATACAGAATCGGGGTCCCTGACTGAACGGCAGCGGCAAGAAGCGGTATCAGGAATTCAAGGTTCATGATTTCTTTCCCAGGGAAACACGATAATCGATAAAGAAACTTCCCGCCAGAACGGTCAACAGTATAAGACCTTCCATGATTCCGCCAAAGGCTGCAGGCACCTGAAGATCGAGCTGCAGATGTTCCAGGCCGACTCTCAGCCCGGCCAGAAGAAACGAGGCGATCCCGATGGAGATCGGATTCAGCCTGGCCAGCCAGGCCACAACAATCGCCGTATAGCCATATCCCACAACGATACCGGGTTGAAGACGATTGATGGTCGAAGAGGCTTCCAAAAATCCGGCCCATCCGGCCAGAGCACCGCTCAGAAACAAGACCAACATTACAAGTCGGTGATAGGGCAGACCGGCATATCTGGCTGCATTGATATTTTCACCACTGGCCTTGAGTTCATAGCCCAGACGGGTATATTTAAAAAAGATCCAGATGGCCACACCGGAAAAAATGCAAAGAATGATCCCCCAGTTTAGCTGGGTATGGCCGATTTTCCCGACGATTGCCGAGGTTGAAAACTCCCGTGTCATGGGAAATCCAAAGCTTACGGGATCTTTCCATGGACCATAAACCAGATAATCGAGCAGTAGGATTGCCAGATAGTTGAACATGAGGGTGACGATAATTTCATTGGCCCGCATGTAAAGTTTCAGAACCGCGGGAATGAGGCCCCAGAGGCCGCCGGCAATGAATGCCATTGCCAGCATACCGGGAAGAACAACAAACCAGGGCAGATCCGGGAATCGAAGGGCGACCCAGGTGGCGCCGATGGCGCCCAAGGCATACTGTCCCTCGGCGCCGATATTCCAAATCTTGAGACGGAAAGCAACAGCCACCCCCAGCGAACAGAGAAAAATGGGCACCGCCTTGATCAGACAATCTTGTATGGCCAGCAGGGATCCGAAGGCCCCGTTGAACAAAAGAACGATGGCCGTCAAAGGGGGCTTGTTCTGTAAGGCCAGCATGATGGCGCTGACGGCAAGAGAGAGGGACAGCGCTCCCAAAAAAACAAGACAGGAACTCCATACCAGGGGCTCCTGTCTTTTTTTTATTTTAAATCTGAACATGGAGTGGTTACTGTGTTGTTCCGGCGACGCCCTCGACAAACCAGGTCATGCCCAATAATTCCTGATCGTCAGCGGCGGCGCCTTTTGCGATTCGAAGCTTGCCGGACTGATCTTTTATGGGGCCCACAAACACCTTGGCCTTGCCGGATGCGATTTCGGCTTTTTTGGCCAAAACGCGTTTTTGAACCGCTTCCGGGACCATGCTCCCCATGGGGGTGATATCCACGATTCCGTATTCAAGACCGTACCAGATGGACTCGCTTTTCCAAGTGCCCTGTCGAACTTTTTCCACCATTTCCTTGTAGAATGAACTCCAGTTCCATATGGGTGCGCAAAGGTGGGACTTGGGGGCAAATTTGGACATATCGGAATTGTACCCCACGGAATAAACCCCCTTTTCCTGTGCGGCTTCCTGTGGCGCCGGCGAATCCTGATGCTGGGCGATGACATCCGCGCCCACATCCAGAAGGCTTTTGGCCGCTTCTTTTTCAGTGGCCGGATCGTACCAGGTTTTGGTCCACACCACCCGAACCTTGACATCAGAATTTACCGACTGTGCCCCGAGTGCAAAGGCATTGATGCCCCGGATCACCTCTGGGATCGGAAATGCCGCCACATACCCCAATATTTTGGATTTTGTCATGGCACCGGCCACCATTCCCGAAAGATATCTGGCCTGATACATCCGGCCGAAGTAGTTCCCCATGTTCTTGGCGGTTTTGAAGCCGGAGCAATGCATAAAGACAATGTCGGGGAACTGTTTGGCCACCTTGAGCATGGGGTCCATATACCCGTAACTGGTTGCAAATATCAGGGTGTAATTTTTTCTGGCCATATTGAGCATGACCCGCTCGGAATCCGGTCCTTCCGGGACATCTTCGACAAATGACGTGGTTACCCCGTCCATGGCCTCGATGCCGAGTCTTCCCTGATCGTGGGCATATGACCATCCAGCGTCGCCAATGGGTGAAACATACACGAATCCGACCTTCATCGGGGTATCCGCCGCCAAAGCGACACCCCAGGCAAAAACACAGATAAAAACCCAAAAAAACATCGCCCTGCGCATACGCTACCTCCTTTTGTTTTTTATACCCTAAATGCGCGTAAACAAAACAGGAAGAATATTTGATCTGATTAATTTAAGCAATTTTGTAAGTTCAGATGGGTATTCGTAAATCTTCTATAAATGAGATATAAATTTATTAAAAAATCCCATTTTGTTTACCCGTTGGGAAAGTCGATGATACCCCATCTCCGGAGCTTGTACTCTTCTGGCGGGTTATCAAGGGCTCGAAGTAGACGCCGGAAGTTTATCCCGCTTTATCAGCGGGGCTTCGTCCTTGATGTCTCGAATCTGCCTGCTCCGTGAAATTCATGTCGATGAGGAGCAAAGCGAATTTCACTGGGGGGCGTCTTCGACTTTCGCTCAATTGGGGGAATACAATGAATATAGAGAAATGGGTCGTTTGTGTCAAATAAAAACAAATGAGAACCTGTCGCCATCTGCATGATGTACCATGCCTGATTCAAAATAGGCGATGGTGAGGTCCGGCATCTATGTTCATGCGAAACGGTTTCGAAGGCTGCCGTGCGCCCTTGTTTTATGGCGACGCGTTTGTTAAACTCGTGTCCATCCATAAATCAGGATTTTTGTTCAAGCAAAGCCTTGTCTGATATCCTTTGGGTGGATTTTTTAAATGAATTTCTTTGAAAATGGCCCATCGCCCTATAGTTTCTTCAAGGCGATATGAACCTTGACGTCTCAGCGGGACCCGATATTTTTGGGAGTATGAAGCATGGACAATGAAGTTGAGGATTTATTTGATGAAGGTCTTAAGCGTTTTAATGCCGATGAATACGGTGATGCCGTCCGGATTTTTTCAAAAGTTCTTCAAATAGATCCCGAACATTCCGATGCCCTCTATTACAGAGCAATTGCCTGGACAAATAAAGGAAACTTTGAACAGGCCATCGTCGATTTTACACAGGCAGTCAAAAAAGATCCATACGACACGGATGCATTGATCGGACGTGGCGAAGCCTGGCAGAGCAAAGGAGAGGTTAAGCGCGCCCTTGCGGATTTTAAAAAGGCGCTTAATATAGATCCCGGCAATCCGGATTATAAACGGCTTGTTTCCGATCTGGAAGAAAAATAACACGCTGCTTCAAATCATTTTTCTTGAAATCGCTCAAGATTTAAGTTATCAAAAAATCTGTTTGGAGTTTGACAGCGGTATGGGCACTACAATATCGGCGCTTTTTGGTGTTGATTCAGTGCTTTAAAAAAAACCTGCAACATTTTAAAATAAAATGATATATTTGCCTGGGTGGCGGAACTGGTAGACGCAAGGGACTTAAAATCCCTCGGTCCTTGTGGCTGTACGAGTTCAATTCTCGTCCCGGGCACCAATAAATTAAAGGGGTTGGCCAACACCTTGGTTAGCCTCTTTTTTGTTGAAATTGTGGTTGTGCCCGTAATTGTGCCCATTTGGGATTTGAGGTAGGATTCTTGCCGTTGCGCTGCGGGTTTTAGGTCCGTATCATTTACGATATTATACCTATCAAAACAGACGGTGTCTTGTGGCCTGAAATCATCATTGCTATGCGCCCGGGAATTCCTGAACGGATCATATTCCTGTTAATTGTTCAGTGAATCCTCCAGGCTCAGCAGTTGCCACTTGAACCAAATGTGTGCAGGATCTTTTTCATACAGGGGATGCCAGATCAGATTGAGTTGAAAATTTGGGGGATTATTCGGAAGTTCCACCAGCCTTAACGCCATGATCTTGATCAGTTTCTTTGCCATGCGGCGAGGCAGGGTCATGATATAATCGGTTTCGGCCAGAATCAGCGCAGCGGGTAAAAAAGCTGCGGTGGTAACGCTGTATTTTCTCTGAATATTTTGTTTTTTAAGCCATTTGTTCAAAAAAGTGAATTTAGATGACGTGCCCAATATGGAAATAAAAATATGGGGTGTTTCGGTTAACTGCTCGAGGGAAACAGAGGATCCGATCTTTTTGTTTTCTTTCCGAACAAGGCATACCAACGAGTCCTCAATCCAATTCCGGCTTTTCAGGTTTTTGGGGATATCCATAAGGTTTTCTACGCCGATGACAAAATCGACATCGCCGCTGGTGAGTTTGGACTCCGGCAATTCATGGGTCAGTATTTCAGCTCTGATGCTGCAATGGGGGGCAACTTTTTCCAGGTGCCCCATGAGTTGCGGCATTACCAGGCATTCAAAATATTCGGTACAGTACAGAACGAACGTTCTGTCGGAGGTCAGGGGGTCAAAGGCCTTTTGGTTATAAAGGGTGCGATTAATTCGGTTGAGCATCTCTCTAACCGGCACCTCCATTCCAAGGGCCCGTGGGGTCGGCATCATCCCCTGTTCCGTCCGCATCAAAATCGGATCATCCAGCAGGGACCGCAAACGGTTCAGGGCATGGCTCATT